>DEQA01000322.1:38949-41422 GCA_002359075.1 Planococcaceae bacterium UBA3378 | reverse complement strand
ACAAAGTCGTAAGGCAGTACCTTTTTCTTGCCGACCTTCAGCATATTTTCACTGAAGTCGAGACCTTTCACGATCCCGTCTCCACCCGTTGCCTTAGCAAGAGCAATTGTCCAATCTGCTGTTCCGCAGCATACGTCCAGGCAAGCGGAACCCTTTTTGACATTCATACGCTTCATGACATCATCGCGCCACAGTTTATGCATTTGGAAGCTGATGACTGAATTCATTTTGTCATAGCTATCTGAAATTTGTTCAAATACTTCATGTACACGTTGTTCCTTTGCTTTTGCCATTTTCTCAAAACCTTTCTTTTGTCTACGAGCTTTCAAGACACTATATCAACAATTGCCTGCTTCAGCGCCTCGTCATACGTGCTTGCTTCAAGTATTGCATTTACTATTTGCTTACGCCTGCTGATTTCCTGTCTAAGTGCATCCTCAACAGGCTGTTTTCCCAGGCTAAACTGCATACAGTTTACATAGACGGACGGTTCTTCCTTCACAAGGGCTTCTAACTCCCGATTCAAGCGGGCAGCCGTCAGCGCTTCCTGCATTACCTCAAGATAGCCGTCAAACTGGTATACATAAAAAAAACGTTCAATCAGGGCCGTTTCAATGACAGTCAAGTCTTTTACCCAATCGTCAAAACTTCGGCCTTCTCGCTCGTACACTGTTATTTCATGTTCACATCGATCGACAATTGCCTCCGATAATTTTCGGATCAGCTCAATATTGCCTGACTGTGCCAGCAATTGATAGTAGCGTCCGCTATAATAATCGCCCGATAAAACCGTTAGCTGCTGCTGCTTCGATGTCGCATTTGTTTCATGGATCTTATCATGCTCTGCCAATGATGCATGCACAATGCCAACCGTCATCGCACTTGTCATTGTATCGTCTGTCCATGCCTGTCCATTCAACTTCGGCAACAGCAAAAAAAATAGCTGCTTTTCATTTAACAGCGGTGTGCCAGTGTATTTCAACAGCGTGTTGTGCTGAATAGTATCCAAAATATATGTTTTCAGTTGACCTACAGCTTGGCCAATCGTTGTTGCATCCATAAATAGTGCTCCATTTCACTAAAGTAACTATGCACCATTATAGCATAGCCAACTTGGTGTTGTATTGAAATCGCGGATACAGTCTATTACTTTTTTCCGCTGCTTTCAACTATTCCGTGGGACGAATGGATCTTCGCCTTTCCGCGAATCTTCATAGCTGAAGTGTGCTCTGTAAATTGTGCAATCATTATTTCCCCGGCATCCAGCTTTTCAGAATGGTGGAATTTTGTATCAGTTCCACGCGTCAATCCGATGACATGTACTCCATCTTCCAGTGCCTCAATGATTATATAGTCAGGTTGTGTCATTACCAGCTCGCTCCTCATACCAACAGATTCTTCATTCATCATAACATAATTTCATATGAATTAAGACATTTGAATAAAGGAAATGATTTCTTGGCGCTTCACATTGTCCGTTTCATAAACACCCCGGGCAACGGAAGTAACCGTTTTGGATCCTGGTTTTTTTAAACCGCGCATCGTCATGCACATATGCTCTGCCTCGACAATAACGTAAACGCCTTTAGGATTCAGCATTTCCATAATGGTATCTGCAACAGTCGATGTAATACGCTCCTGCAGCTGCGGGCGGCGTGCTACTGATTCTACACAGCGTCCAAGCTTGCTAAGACCTGCTACTTTTCCATCACTCGGTATGTATGCAATATGGGCTTTCCCATAGAAAGGAACAAGGTGATGCTCGCACATCGAATAGAATGGGATATCTTTTACAAGCACGAGCTCTTCATGGTCTTCATGAAACACCGTGCTAAAATAGTCCCGTGGATCCTCCTGCAAACCGCTGAACATCTCAGCATACATTTTGGCTACCCGCTTTGGTGTATCAAGCAGCCCTTCACGCTCCACGTCTTCCCCTACTGCTTCTAAAATCATCTTTACCGCTTCTTCCATTTTTTTCAGATCAACATTCGACATAATTGCCTCCTATAATTCTAAATCGCTGTGACGAATTTCTATACTATTTATTTTAACTGCGCGCGACCCCTCTACTGATCCCCTATTATTCGAAAGGCCTCCCAATCGTCGTCCGAGGAAATCAGAGATGTTCAACATAACACAAGAATCGTAGCACATTCGCCCTACAAGTTCAAAAATGCTTGCTCTAATTACAAAAAATATGTAGAAAATCACATAAGAAAAGTACATTCGCGCACAGGATGATAGGTTCTTTACTCTAAGAAGTTAAAAAAGAGCAGCCCCCATGCAAAAATCATGGAAGGCTGCTCTATGTAACTGCAGATGCGTATTATTTTACAGCATCTTTAAGCGCTTTACCTGGCTTGAAAGCAGGCACCTTGCTCGCAGCGATTTCGATTTCGTCACCTGTTTGCGGGTTACGACCTTTACGAGCTGCACGTTCGCGTACCTCGAAGTTACCAAAACCGATTAA
>DEQA01000322.1:25667-38781 GCA_002359075.1 Planococcaceae bacterium UBA3378 | reverse complement strand
ATCATGTAAAAAGATTAACATAAGAGAAACCGCTCTGCAACTGTAATTAACCGGTTTTTCGCGTTATCGGTGCTTTTTTCGAAAAAAATGAAAAAGAACAGTACAAAAAGACTAATTTTGATACTGTTCTAACTAAAAATCTATCCAGTTTTTTCTAGATTCTTTTTAAATAACAAACGTGACAATACCTCTTTCTCCTTCGTTTACCATGCGTTCAATTGTAAGACGCATCCGTTCTTTTGCACTTTTTGGTATAGCTTCCATCTTGTAACGGATACTCTCTGTCAGCACTTCATGAAGAGGTGTTCCAAATAATTGGGTATTCCATAAAGCTTCCCGGTCATGCTCAAAAGCATATCTCAGATCCTTCAATAATTGCTGGCTATGGAATTCCGAACCAAGGAGCGGCGAAAATTCCGAGCCCATATCAATGCGGATGATATGATAGGAAGCAGCCTTAGCCTTCATACTTACACCGTAGAAATTATTTTGCTGGATCAGCTCAGGCTCACTCGGCGTAAACTCCTCCATCGTAGGGAGCGTGACACCGTAACCGTCTTTTCTAGCCTGCTCAATCGCATTTTTAAAGCGCTTTTGCTCCTCTTTTGCCTGAGCCGACTCTTTAATAAACAGGAGCCAGTCTTTTTTTGTATCAATCGGTTCGGATAACCATTCATTACAGACAGCCTTGTACGTTTCTTCTGTAATCGCCAGGCGTACGGTCGCCACACCCAGCCCCGGGTCCACTTCCTGGAGCTCACAGCTTTTGACAAAGTCAATTTGCGCCAGGACGCTTGTCGCATGCTCTACATCCCGGATTTTGCCGATGGAGGATGTCATATGCTCGATCGCCTCATTCAGCGCAAGGTGGATCGGATGGATATCATCCAGCACGTCCAACCAGTCAGGCTTTTCTACCTCAATCACTTCCACCGGGAACTCATACAGCGCTTCCTGGAGGATATAGGTAATATCCTTCTTCGTTAACTGTTCAATCGCCACTGCGTGCACCGGGACATTATAACGCTCCAGCAGCTCATTTCGCAGGCGGATTGTGTTTTCATGTGCAGGCATTGTACTATTTAGTACAATAACAAACGGTTTTCCGATTTCCCGCAGTTCCTCAATGATCTGCCTTTCTGCAACCTCTGCAGCTGAACGCTTGATTCCATTTACCGTTCCATCAGTCGTGACGACAACGCCAATGTTTGCATGGTCGCGGATGACTTTATCCGTACCAATCTTCGCTGCTTCCTGAAATGGGATCGGCTCATTATGCCAAGGTGTCTGAACAAACTTCGGCCCATTTTCATCCTCATACCCTTTCACACCGTCAATTACATAGCCTACACAGTCTGCCAGCCTGATCCGGAATGACAATCCGTTATCCCCGATGCCAATCTGGGCGCTTTGTGCCGGGACGAATTTCGGCTCCGCCGTCATAATGACTGGTCCAGGTGAGCTTTGCGGCAGCTCGTCCAATGCACGCTTTCGTTCATCATCAAATTCAATGTTCGGCAGTACGACCATTTCCATCACTTTTTTGACAAACGTCGATTTTCCAACCCGAACAGGACCCACAACACCGATATATACATCTCCATTTGTGCGTTCAGCCAACTGTTTAAATACTTGTTCTGACATACGGCTCCCCCTTTACGTATTATCATTGTATGAATTCCATAACAAAATATGAAAAATGCTTCTCGTAAATTACGAGAAGCATTCCATTATTTTTCACTATTTTCTTGTGAGTCCTGTTCTAGTTCTTTTTGTTCTTGTCGCAGCTGGTCTTTTCGCTGCTCTCTTTCCGTCACCGGATCATACATAAAGATGGCTTCATTGTTTTCATCGACTGTATATGGCAGTGAATATGCAGGCAATACCGGATATTCATCCGCTAATAAATACCGGATATCTTCCCCAGGAGTAGGTTTTAGTTCTTTTTCCTTAATCATTTGCTGCAGGTCGATGGAATAATCGACATATACATGTCCTTCGCTTGATACAACAAGCGGCAAAAGATTATTTGAATACGGACTCTCTACTGCTAAATCCGTTTTATAGCCAATATTATCGAAGTTGATCGTATAAACATAATCTGCCACACGCTCTTTAAACTGGGGATACTCGGTAGCCATGAACCGGATATTCACTTCGCGCAGCCGCTCTGTCATCCGCAGATCAATCAATTTTACAGTCGGTGCTTCCTCGGCATTCCAAATCACATACTGGAAGATTCCTCCCTGTTCAAATGAATTATCCGGCGATTTTACAAGGTATCCTCCATTGGTAAGTCTGGAGAAATCAATTTGATATTTGACAAATAGATCGGTATCTTCTTCGCTGTTTTTAATCGGCAATACACCTGTATCCTGTTGATAAGCATCGATTGCCCGCTGCACAGAATTCAGCATATCCAGATCAGGGGTTTGCTGTACTCTTTGCTCCTCGTCATTATTATATAAGCTGCCGCATGCCGACAGGATGACCGAGATGGCGAACGCAAGTCCTATTAGCAGATACTTTTTCATTTTTTCACCTTCCATCACGCCGGCCATGTAGCTACAACCAGCACCATTAATATTGTCCCTATAAAGAACAGGCCAAATCCGACCAGCCTGAAAATAAATGATAAATAGCTATTATGTACCCATTTACGTACCACCGATACAATTACCACGGAAACCAGCATCAGAGCGATGGAATAAAAGGAAACCCACATGACATCCATTGCAGGCATAGTCGCCAGCGGACCGCGTGCGTTAAGGACAAACAGTGAGTAATCCATTGATAAAACCGGACTCAAAGAAAAAACCGCCTTTCCTGTTTCAAAATTCACACTGTTAGTAATTATACCGTTTTCCTGCATAAAAGAATAGGAGGCACATACATGTGCCTCCTCTATTTGTGAACAAATTATTAAAATTCTCCCAATAGTTACCTAGAGAAACTACCGGACGAATGATTGCTTTTCTCTATTTCCGAAAAGCATCTCTTCTTTTCATCGAAGCTCGTCAATTTCCGCTTTTTTCATGCGGATCATAAGCTCATCAACAGCCTGCTTTGGCTCTTTGTCGCTGAACAATACTTGATAGAGAGCTGTTGTAATCGGCATCGGCACATCATATTTCTGCGCCAATTGATAGGCGGCTTTTGTTGTACGTACCCCTTCAACGACCATTCCCATCTGCTCTAACACTTCATGTAGCTTCAGGCCTTTTCCGAGCATATTACCAGCCCGCCAGTTCCTCGAGTGCACACTTGTACACGTAACGATCAAGTCACCCATACCTGTCAGCCCGGAAAACGTAAATGGGTTCCCGCCCATTTTGACGCCAAGACGCGTAATTTCAGCAAGGCCCCGTGTAATAAGCGCTGCCTTTGCATTATCCCCGTATGACAATCCATCTGTTATGCCGGCTGCCAGCGCAATCACATTTTTTAAAGCGCCGCCGATTTCCACACCGATCACATCATCATTTGTGTAAACACGGAAATACTGGCTCATGAACAAATCCTGCACTTTTTCCGCCGCTGCCAGTGACTCGGAGGCTGCCGTAACCGTTGTAGGATGCTGCAGTACGACCTCCTCAGCATGGGAAGGACCGGAGAGCACGACAATTTCTTCAATCTGCTCTCGTTTGATGCTTTCTTTCATTAATTCAGAAATACGCAGCAAGGAATCCGGTTCAATTCCTTTTGATACATGAACAAATAGTTTTGGCTCTATCAGCAGCTTCGATAGCTCGCCGCACACTTCCCGTATCGCCTTTGTCGGTACTGCCACTACAATTGTCTTTCCGTGCCCTGCAGCTTCCTCCAGGGATGCTGTAGCACGTAAAGCAGCCGGCAGTACTGTATGCGGCAAATATTTTTTATTTGTGTGCCCATTGTTAATCTCATCTGCCTGGTCCTGGCGGTGTGTCCATAAAAGCGTATCATGGCCGTTTTCAGCCAGTACAATCGCCAGTGCTGTCCCCCAGGAACCAGCCCCTAATACCGTTACCTGTTCCATCCTATCTCCCCCTTACCGTATTAATCACGCGCGCGTGTAATTAAACGAAGCGGAGTTCCCTCAAAGTCAAATGTCTCCCGGATACGGTTCTCTAAGAAACGTTCATAAGAGAAGTGCATCAGCTCCGGATCGTTCACAAATACAACGAATGTCGGCGGCTTGATCGCAACCTGTGTCGCATAGTAAATGCGCAGGCGTCTTCCTTTATCGGCAGGCGCCGGATTGCGGGCTACTGCATCTTCGATCACTTCATTTAAAATAGACGACTGAATACGCATCGCATGGTTTTCGCTGACACGCTGAATGACCGGCAAAATCTGGTGAACACGCTGCTTTGTTTTCGCTGAAACAAAGACAATCGGTGCATAATCAAGGAACAAGAAATGCTCGCGGATCTGCTGTGTATAGAGGTTCATTGTTTTTTCGTCTTTTTCGATGGCATCCCATTTATTGACGACAATCACAATCGCTTTTCCCGCCTCGTGGGCATATCCTGCGATTTTCTTATCCTGTTCCTGAATGCCTTCATCTGCATTCAACACAACGAGCACAACGTCTGAACGTTCAATCGCCCGCAGTGCACGCAATACAGAATACTTTTCTGTTGTTTCGTACACTTTTCCTTTTTTACGCATACCCGCTGTATCAATGATTACATACTCCTGGTCCTCATACGTATAAGGTGTATCGATCGCATCCCGCGTCGTACCGGCAATATCGGACACAATTACACGGTCATGCCCTAAAAATGCATTCACTAAAGAGGATTTACCTACATTCGGACGGCCGATTAAAGAGAATTTGATGACATCTTCATCGTATTGCTCTTCATCCTCTTTCGGGAAGTGCTTAGCACACTCGTCCAATAAATCCCCAAGCCCGATACCGTGCGAGCCTGAAATCGGGAACGGATCCCCAAAACCAAGGGAATAAAAATCATAAATCATTCCGCGCATGTCCGGATTGTCAATTTTATTAACGGCCAATACGACCGGCTTCTTTGTTTTATATAAAATCTTGGCAACCTGCTCATCGGCAGCTGTTACCCCTTCACGGCCATTTGTCATAAAGATAATGACATCCGCTTCATCAATGGCAATTTCAGCCTGCTGGCGGATCTGCTCTAAAAACGGTTCGTCCCCGATTTCAATTCCACCTGTATCAATAATGTTGAATTCATGTGCTAACCAATCTGCCGAACTATAAATACGGTCGCGCGTTACGCCTGGAATATCTTCCACGATCGATACACGCTCTCCAACAATGCGGTTGAAAATTGTCGATTTACCTACGTTCGGACGACCAACGATGGCGATTACTGGTTTTGTCATCTGTTATCATCCTTCCAAACTTCTTCTCAAATGTGTATTATACATCAATCTAGACAATATAGCATGTTTTCACAACATTCAAAACCGCTTCTGCTATTTATGATCCTCCCCTTTTCCAGCTTCTTCAAAAGAAAATCCGCCTCATAACAGACAGGCTTTTCCCTTTCTTTTCTAGCATTTAGTCTGTTTCGGTTTGCAGCTCCCTAAAAAGGCGAAAAAGCAAAGTCATAAAGCGACTTTGCCTTTTCATTAAACAGACGTAACCTGTTTTACTGCTTATTTTCCTGTAAACTTCTTCAACTGATCGCCAATTACATCACTGAAGGAGAAGCCTGTGTTTTCTTCCGGCAGTTCGTAGTCGAACTCCTCTTCCTTATCAGGATTTTCGATCAAGTCTTTAATGTTCAATGATAGGCGGCGTTCCGCTTCATTTACATCAAGTACCTTCACCTGCACTTCCTGGCCTTCTTTCAGCGCCTCATGCGGTGTGTTGATATGTTTATGGGAGATTTGAGAAATGTGTACAAGCCCTTCGATTCCGGGGAATACCTCTACAAAGGCACCAAACGATACTAGGCGTTTTACTTTACCTGTTAAAATAGAGCCTTTAGCAGCTTTCTCTTCCACACCAGCCCATGGTCCAGGCAGTGTTTCTTTAATAGATAAGGCGATTCTTTCATTATCATAATCGACCGAAAGTACCTTCACCTTTACCTCTTGTCCTTCTGAAAGGACGGATGATACGTCATCCACATGCTCGTGGGCTACTTGGGAAATGTGCACAAGGCCATCGATGCCGCCAAGGTCCACGAACGCGCCGAAGCTTGCCAGCCGCTGTACTTTACCATCCAGCACATCGCCTTCTTTGATATTATGGATAACTTCTTTTTTCTTTGAAGCCTTTTCTTCTTCCACAACAGCACGGTGAGATAAAATAAGACGGCCTTTCTCCTTATCAAGCTCTGTAATTTTAAAGCTCATTGTTTTTCCTTTGTAGTCTTCAAAATCCTCTACAAAGTAATCTTCCACTAATGACGCAGGGACAAAGCCACGCACGCCTAAATCAACGACTAAGCCGCCCTTTACTACATCCTTCACTTCGGCTTCGAATACCTCACCTGCTTCATATTTCTGAATGAGGTCATCCCATGCTTTTAAAGCATCTACTTTGCGTTTTGACAGCACAAAGTTCTCCTCTTCCACCTTCGTGATCATTAAGTCCAGCGTATCACCTACTGCTACAGCATCAGAAGCCTTTTCGATGTGTAAGCTTGATAATTCGCTAATTGGGACAATCCCATCGAATGGAGCACCTTCTATAGTAACTGTTACTGATTTTTCATCTACCTGCTCAGCAACACCCTTTACGATATCTCCTTCTTGAAATCCTTCGTTTACACTTAAGTTCATTTCTTCAGACATATGTAACCCTCCTTCGCATCTTCCACTTTTTATTTTATTCGAAAATAAATATAAAAACAAAAAATTTCCCTTTTTTTCAGAAATTTCATGTAATCTATGGGAAAAACACCATTTTTCTACTCTTTTTGAAGTGCTTTGAACGTTGGAAATCCCTGATCTGCATGCTGACATGTGTAGGAGAAAACCAGAACGATCATAAGCTTTAGGTGTTATTATTTACACATTACCCAAACTGCAAGAATTCATGCTCTTTTTCGAGAAATTATGCCATTTTTTCTTTTGCAAGTTTTAAAATAGCTTCAGCAGCCGCTTCAATCGACAGCTCAGTCGTATCCAGGAACAAGGCATCCTCTGCTTGAATAAGCGGGGAGGCTTCCCGTTCGCTGTCCTTTTTATCGCGAAGAGCAATTTCTTCTATCAGACTTTCCATGGATGATGGAATGCCGCGTTTTTCATTATCCAATTGACGGCGGCGTGCACGCTCCTCTACAGAAGCCGACATGAAGATTTTCAGCTCGGCACCCGGCAAAACATGCGTCCCGATATCACGCCCGTCCATAACAACCCCGCCGTGTGCGGCAAGCTGCTGCTGCATCGCCACAAGAATCTCGCGGATATTCGCATAAGCAGCCACCTGGGACACATTCGCTGTCACTTCGTTTGAGCGGATAGGCGCCGACACGTTTTCACCATCCACAAAGACAAGTTGTCCTTCATGCGAAGGCTGCAAACGTATCTCTGTTGTACGGAGCATATTCTCAAGCGCCTCCGCGTCTTCTAATTGTATGCCTGTACAAAGTGCTTTATACGTTACGGCACGATACATCGCCCCCGTATCAATATACGTATAGCCTAATTTTTCTGCTACAATTTTTGCAATTGTGCTTTTGCCCGCCCCAGCCGGACCGTCAATCGCAATTTGAATATTTTTTGCCATAAATAATCCCTACTTTCCTCTCCCATTGTACCATATTCCTTTAAATTTTTGCCCTGTCTGAGCGCCAGATGTACGGACCACTTTTTCCCATGCTTTAGAACTTGTCCCATAAGCAAAATAATAAAAAAAGCCACCGAAAACGAACGGTGGCTTCAGCCTATTGTATTCATTTCTTTCCTGCGAATTTGCAGCTGGCGCTCAAAGCAAAAGCGTACGATATACTGCTTATCCAGATCATCCGTACTCTTAAACTGCATGGAGGCATAGCGCTGCCCGTCCCGCTTGAAAACACTGACAACACGGGCATCCGTGATGACGTAGCGTCTATCGCCATTCATATAAGGCAGGACAATTGTCAGCTGAACGACATCCCCATCTGTGAATATGGCAGCCTCGTTTATATGCAGCAGTACGCCTCCAGCACTTATATCAGCACTGACAAATTGATAAAAGCGCTCCTCATGGCCTACAGCGATATCCACGTCTGTTTCTACCCGTACATATTCCCTGCGCTGAATTTTAATAAATTCATCCTCAGGAGGAACTGCCAGCATAATCATAGGAATATTTCCTTTTTTCCGCCCCAGCACTTCTGTATTGAAGGCGAAACTCTGCTTGGCCTCTGTATGAAAGGCAGCCCGGAACTGCGCACCATCGACTAAAAATGCGGTTCTGTTTGTCTCTGTATTTACAGGATAATCGATATAGATGGCATGCTCACTCTGCTCTACAACCTTGCAGCGCAGCTTTTCAATACTATCCGTATAAGTTGGCTCCAATATCAACATTGTCCCGATTTTAAGCTCCATGCAAATCCCCTCAACCATTATTTAGTAGTTCTATTATTGCATGGATTTGGTAATTTTTCTAGATAGGCAGGAGATTTTTCATCAGACTAATGGCTCAACTTGGACGACTTTATGGGTATTCGCATCTATTAATACCCGGAAAGTTTCATTTTTCTCATTGCTTACCCGAGCGACTACTTCGTAACAAAGTACTAATTCCCGGCCTGTATTTTCCGTATACACTAATTTTGTTTCCTCTACATTCACGTCATCGGCAAAATAGTTTTCCATATTAAGCTCTACAGGTTCTGTATCGGGAAGGTTTTCTTTTTGTATATATTCCATCGCATTGATCCCTAGTAGCTCGCCTGTGTCTTTTGCAAGCTTCAACTGAATGCTATCCGGATACACAAGCGCATCCCCTGCTTTACGTGAGAATACAAAATGCCATGCTTCATGGTTTTCCCTTGCCTCTACATACTCTACATCCGTATATCCTGCCTGCTGTAAAAAGTCAGTTGCCATCTCACGGGCCTGCTGCTGTGTTACTTGTGCATCATTGACCGGCCGCTCTAATAAAAACGAAAGAATATGGCCGCCTTTTTTCGTAATATCCGCATAGCCTAAACGCGAGCCCCGTGCGAATTGAATATGATAAAACGGATAGGCCGCATCATCAGCATTCATGGACACCGTCACGGTCGCTCCATCAATCGCCGGGAATAATTCATGCATCTTTTTCAGCGCCTCATCCTTCGTCACTTCCTTATCCGTTAAATGAGTAAGCTCCCGCTTTTTCTCATAATCGGATTCGCTGGCTGTTAGAGGAAAGTCCGTCTCCTGATAGCTTTTCAAGTTGGTCGAAACCGTCTGGAACGGTGACTTTGTTTCCAATAACCCGTCCGCCCATGTGTCATAATTGCTGTCGGTTGCAAAAAATCTTGCCGTTGCGACATTCCATTCTTCCTTAAGATTGTTCATATTTTGAGCGATAGCCTCCCAGTCGCCCTCTGTACCGCTCTTTGCCTGGTCTCCCATACGGCCAAGATAGCTCATCATCTCATCGGCTACCCCATTATGAAGCGGAAGTTTCCCGATAGAATTGCGGAGGTCATTGCTGATTCGCCAAATTGCCTGCATTTCATTGTCCCGCGCCTCCCCTTCATCAAAAAGCCGTGCCTGGTTTATCGCCTGGGACAGCTGGGACATTTTGGCGGAAGCAGCTGCCATTTCATTCGTATAATAAGCATGCATCGACTGTTTCAGCTCGGTGTTTTGTCTCGTCAAGTCAACGGCGTAAACCACTACTGCAACAAGTAATATTCCAATTAAATATAAAATATTTTTCATCATCCACCTCTAGTAGCAGAAAATATGCTCACCAATCTGTTTTATTTGGGGCCTAGACCAAATCCATGCACTTGTAGCTGTTTGTGGATTGAAATAGTATAAGGCGTTTTCTGATGGATCCCATCCGTTCATTGCATCTAAAACGGCCTGCTTTGCACGTTCATTGGGCTCCAGCCAAATCTGTCCGTCCGCTACAGCTGTAAATGCCCGGGGCTGGAAGATGATTTCCGAAATCGTATTCGGGAAATCATTGGATTCCAGACGGTTTAAGATGACGGCTGCTACAGCTACCTGTCCTTCATACGGCTCTCCTCGGGCTTCACCGTATACGGCATTGGCCATCAGCTGCAAGTCCTGTTCTGAATATTTACCCGGCAGCTGGACCTGGCTATTTTTTGTTCCTTCCTTTACCTGCTGCTCCAGCGGAATGCCGCCATAATGGGTAAAGCGATTCCCTTTATTAATTTGCTCCATCACCCATGCTTTGTTATAGTCGGTGTTATTAACAAGCTTCTTCTTTGTGTCGTTTCCGGCAATACCATCGACCTTTAAACCGTAATCAGACTGGAAGTTTCTCAATCCCCAGTACGTCCCGTAGCCGAAAACGCCATCAATATTGCCATCGTAATATCCGATATACTGTAGCCTTGCTTGTAATTCAATAACATCGTCACCAAACGCTCCCCGCTCAATCACTTGAGAAGAGAAGGCATCAGCCTGCAATGGGATGAATGAAATGATCAATAAATAGATGACTAAAATTGTTGATAACCATTTTTTTATCATTGCAAATCACTCCTTTTTACGTAGGATGGAAAAACAGCCACTTTTTATACACAAAAAAAAGCTTTTGTTCATAAAAGTTCTGAACAAAAGCCGATTACATTTTATTATTTTCATATAAATGCTGAACAAGATGTCTATGCGCCTGCTTCACCTTCCGCAAGCCAAACCACCATAAAAACAGCATAAACGGCAGCATTAAGTAAATGAGGTGACCCTTCAGTGTTAAAATTGTGTTATAACTAAAGTGTAGGAGAACAGGTGCGAGAAATGCAAGCAACAGGTACTCAAGCTGTTTGTTATCCTTTGAAAATTTACTTTTCCCGAAATAGTAGCCCATGACGACGCCGAACAGCGCGTGGCTCGATACCGGGAGAATCGCCCTTAAAAAAGCGGTATCGATTCCAAATGATAAGAGGTAAAGAACATTTTCGACGGTGGCAAATCCAAGGGAAACAGCTGCACCATATAAAATCCCGTCGTATGGGTCATCAAATTCCACATGACGTAAAATGGCGACGAGGATGACAAACCATTTGAAAAACTCTTCGATCGAACTCGTAAAAATAACATCCGATAAAAAAGGATTGGAGAAGGTTCCTTCCTCTTCCAAGACGTATTGGATGAACATGATCGGGAAGGTGATAATGGCGCCGTAGATAAAGGTGTGAAGAAGCGTTCTTCGGGGTTCTGTGGACATCTGGTTTCGCAGATAAAAATAGCTGAGAAGGGCCAGACCCGGTGCAATACCTGCTGATATTAAAATGATCATGTCTAGTACCCTCCTTCCATTTTGTAAAAATCCCCTTTTATTATAGCAAAAACATCTACAGGAAAGTGTGAACAGGAGGTTACTTATGAAAAAAAATATTCTGCTTATCCATACAGGCGGTACTATTTCAATGAAAATGGGAGAAGAAGGGGCTGTATTAACCACTGAACGCAACCCGCTCATCGGCGCCAAGGAAACGCTGGCAGGCTATGCTAATATAGTTGAAGTTGAAGCGTTCAACCTTCCTTCCCCGCATATTACGCCAAAAGAGATGCTTACATTGCGGAACTTAATCATCGAACAGACACAATTATACGCAATCGACGGGGTTGTTATTACTCACGGGACCGATACATTAGAGGAAACGGCCTATTTTTTGGATTTGACGACGCGCTTTGATTTCCCCATTGTCCTGACAGGGGCAATGCGCTCTTCCAATGAACTCGGGGCGGACGGAGTATATAATTTAATCGAGGCCATTCGCGTAGCGTGTGATGACAGAGCACGGAACAAAGGTGTCCTCGTTGTCATGAACGATGAAATCCATCAGGCATTCAATATTACCAAAACATCGACTTCCAGTGTCAATACATTCCAAAGCCCGCAGTATGGACCAATTGGATTAGTGACAAAAAAAGCTGTCCATATCCAGCAGCAGCCGATCCGCAGACAATATGTACCGCTTGAAGAGGTATCAAAGCGGGTGGCTCTCCTGAAAGTATACGCCGGGATGGAAGCCGATATCCTGGAAGCTGTGATGGCATCCGGCTATGACGGACTTGTGCTGGAAGGCCTCGGACAAGGAAATGTCCCGCCTGCTGTCGCACAGGTCATCCAAAAGCTTATAGCAAACGGCATTCCGGTCGTTCTCGTCTCCCGCTGCTTCAACGGCATCGCTGAGGGTGTGTACGGCTATGAAGGCGGCGGAAAGCAACTGGAGGACATGGGCGTCATTTTCGCCAATGGCATCAACGGCCAGAAAGCCCGCCTTAAGCTGCTCATCGGAATCAATCAGGCGCATACGCCGATTGATTTAAAGGTATTTTTTGCCTAGTGCAACATCCCGTCTAAATTACTCACAGCTTTTTAATGGATTCATTCATCTTTTAACCAAAAGAGCGTTTGTTTGGGAGAAGCCGATGATGTCGACAAACACTGGAAAAATCAGTGCTTCTTTACCCAAAGAACGTACGATTAAAAAGAAGCCGTCTCAATTGACCTATGAGACGGCTTCGTTATTCTACCTACTGGTGTTTGGTTTTAGAAGGCGCTGGGCAAATGTTCGTTGGGCAATTTTTCTGTAACGCACACGTCGCGCATTTTCCTGCCTTTTGCTTTTTAACGCTTTTATATAATGCAGTAGCAGCCCATCCAAAAATAACAGCACCTATTAATACATTGATGAGAAAAGTCATCTTAAACACCTCATATAAATAAATTTCCAACACCATGCATGACAAGTGCAAAGATATATGCAACTACAAATGGATAGAGCGTTGCAAATACAGTCCATTTAACCGATTGCGTTTCCCTTTTGATCGCTCCGACTGTTGCTAAGCAAGGCATATAGAGCAACACAAAAGCCATAAACGTATAAGCACTAAGCGGCGTAAAATGGGTAGCCATCGTAGAAGACAATCCACCCTCACTAACACCATAAATAATGGCCATAGTAGACACAATAACTTCCTTCGCAAGGAATCCGGAAATAAG
>DEQA01000322.1:0-25581 GCA_002359075.1 Planococcaceae bacterium UBA3378 | reverse complement strand
ATAATCGCCAGGAAGCTTTCGTTCATTTCAACACCAAAACCATTTGGTCCTACATAGGATAACAGCCAAATGATGACAGAACCCGCAAATATAATCGTACCTGCTTTTCGAAGGAACCCTTTTCCTTTCTCCCATGTTGAACGCCAAAGGGTTTTTAGCTGCGGAACATGGTAGGCCGGTAATTCAACAAAGAACACAGACGTTTCATTTTTCAAAATCGTCATCGATAAAATCTTTGTAACAATAAGCGCTATAACAATTCCTAAAATATATAATGAAAAGACTACCAAGGATTGATGCTGGGCAAAAAACGCGGCACCAAATAACGCATAAACAGGCAATCGTGCTGAGCAGCTCATAAAAGGAGCAACAAGTATTGTTAAAAGGCGCTCCTTTGGCTGTTCGATTGTCCGCGCTGCCATGACACCGGGAACATTACAGCCGAAACTTATAATCATCGGGATAAACGCTTTACCGTTCAACCCGAAAAATTCCATGATCCGGTCCATCACAACAGCGATTCTCGCCATATACCCCGAATCTTCTAATAACGAAATAAAGAAAAACAAGACAAAAATTTGAGGAATAAAAACGAGAACACCGCCAACTCCTGTAATAATGCCTCCGCATATTAAATCAACGATAAAGCTAGAAGCGCCGATCGCTGTTAAGGCTTGGCCAACTACCTCTGATAGCGGTCCGCTGACGAAACGATCCAATACATCAGACAGGGGCGTACCAATCCATGCAAATGTTAATTGGAACATTAAATACATTAATGCCAGGAAAATAGGAACACCTAAAACCGGATGAATTAAAATTTTATCTATATTCTCTATCCATTGTTTTTCCGTTTTTTCCTGCACAAGAACTTCTTCTCGAACGGCCGTAATATAGCGCTCCCGCTCATTCATAATGACATTACTGATCGATTCACCAAGCTCTTTCTCTAGAGAAGAGCGAATGGCGGCTATTTTTTCATAGTATTCTTCTTTTCTGAAGTAGTCGTCCAAAGCATTATTGCCTATCAAAAACTGAATAGCACACCATCTTTTCTGTTCTTTATCAATTTTATGTATAACACTTTCTATAGCCGAGATCCCTTTTTCTATCGCACTGCTATAAGTCAATGTAAAATGGCTGCCAGTCGTTAATGGTTCCTGAATAGCTGCATAAATACCTTCTATCCCTTCACCCGTTCGTGCTATTAATGGAACAACAGGCACGCCTAATAGGTTTTGCAATTTCTCTCTATTAACTGTAATACCTTTTTTCTTCGCTACATCTATCATATTGAGACAAATAATGACTGGTTTACGAAGCTCCAGTAAATCCACCGTTAAATGCATATTCCTCTCGAAATTGGATGCATCCATAATATTTAAAAGTCCATCTACTTGTTCTTCTAAAAGAAACGTTGTGACAACACTTTCATCTTTTGATATAGGGTTTAGCGTATATACACCCGGTAAATCAATGATCTGTGTATTAAATTTCTTTACTTGGCCGACTTTCTTTTCGACCGTCACCCCGCTCCAATTCCCTACATATTCATACGAATTTGTAAGCTTATTAAACAAGGATGTTTTTCCGATATTTGGATTACCTATTAACGCCAAACTACTCATAATTCTTCTACCTTTATATTTAATAAATCTTTTTTGCGAAGTCCGATTTTTTGACCTTGGCATTCTAAAATACATGCGCCGGAAAGCCATCCTTTTTGCAGCATACAAACGTGACAGCCCTCTTTTATACCAAAAGCATTTAAACGTTTACATAATAGAGAATCGACCTGTTTAAGGTCTTTTACTTTCACTATTTCGCCTATTGATACTGTATGAAGATTCATATTTACCCACTTCCTTATGGATATGATAATCATTATCACTATAAAATATATTAGCACCTTTTATTTACATCATCAATAAAAGTATAATGAGGACCCAGCCTTACATAGAGCTGCCTTACCTGCATATAAACCTTATATTTATATAATATTGATCATGTATAAGGATGATACTAGTAAAAAAAATTCCGTTTTTAGAATTGGCTCCTGTAGCTTATTTCTATTTCCTTAAAACGTTTTATAGTCTCGTCATAATCCTTGCATTACAAAAAATATTAATAGGAACGAAGCATTTTCCACGCTAAAAAAGGAGCGCTGAAAATATTCAGCCTCCCTTTACTCGGCGGGAAAGATCAAGAGGGATCTTTCCTGCTTTTTTTATGAAATTCCTTACTGCATTCCTTTAATTGTGTCAGCAATCTGCTTACCGTGGAAACGTCCGTTTTCGATAAAAATCTCATTTGCATTGTTCCCCGCAGCAATGACTCCTGCGATGAATAAGTTTTTCACATTCGTTTCCATCGTCTCCGGATCAAATTGCGGACGACCTGTTTCCTCATCAATATTGACTCCCATATTGCGGATAAATTGATGATCCGGATGATAGCCTGTCATAGCAAAGACAAAATCATTTTTCAGAACCTGCTTTTCACCCTTCACATTGATGTGGACCTCCTGTTCACGGATTTCCGTGACACAGCTTTCAAACAGCATATTAATTTCCCCGTTCCGAACACAGGCATCAAATTCCGGAAGCACCCATGGCTTTACGCTCGGTGAATACTCACTGCCGCGGTAAACAACAGTCACGCGCGCCTTTGCCTTATTCAGCTCAAGGGCAGCATCCACAGCAGAGTTTTTCCCGCCAATAACCACGACATCGGTATCAAAAAATTCATGAGCCTCTTTAAAGTAATGATATACTTTCGGCAGGTCCTCTCCCGGGATGCCGATATAGTTCGGGCTGTCATAATAACCGGTAGCAATCACGACATATGGTGTGTCATATTGCTCTTTTGTCGTCGAAACAACAAAGCGCTCTCCCTTTTTCTCTACACGCTCTACTTTTTCAAATCGGTTTACATGAATGTCCTTTGCCTTCACTACTTCCCGGTAATATACAAGTGCCTGGTTACGGCGTGGCTTGCGCTCTTCAATGATGAATGGCACATCACCAATAGCCAGCTTTTCACTCGTACTGAAAAACGTCTGATGTGTTGGATAATGATAAATCGCATTGACGATATTTCCTTTTTCAATGACGACCGGTTTTAGACCGATTTCCTGCAGCTCGATCGCTGCTGATAAACCACAAGGACCTCCGCCTACAATTACTGCATCTACTTTTTTCATAAACAACCATCCTTTTTCTAAATACAATTATCTTAAGTGTACCCGTTTTTTCGCGCCGTTTCGAGCTTGTGCCCATTTTCTCGACTGCTACCCTACATAATATAGCGGTAACTTGCGCATAAAAGCGAATACCTTCTTTTTTCAGCCTTTTCTACTCATTGACTGTCAAGTTTGATCTTAGTAATTTTACCAGTACACGGGCGATATGTTTACTATTTTTCTAACAACAGCTAGTAAAAAATAACTGAAAATTTTTTATTTCAAATTCCTTGTTGACTGATAGGTTATGTTTGTTTTAAAGTTTTCGTAAGCTTATATGAGTGGCTGGCACTTAACAAGCAATTGAATATGCTGATCAGAAAACTGAAGGCAGAATGTACCTCAAACGTGCATTCTGTCTTTTTGATTTCACAAAGGAGTGGAAAACATGGAGAAAAGAAAAAACATGAGATTTACCGCATTGTTGTTGGCAGCATCATTATTGTTAGGGGCTTGCGGGGCTGAGAAAGCGGCTGTTGATACATCGGCTGACGCTCCTTCAGAAGCCGTCGAATTATTGAATGTTTCTTACGACCCGACACGCGAGCTGTACGATGCATTCAACAAGGAATTTTCAAAGCACTGGGAGGAAAAGACCGGACAAAAGGTAACAATTAAACAATCCCACGGCGGCTCCGGAAAACAGGGGCGCGCAGTAATTGACGGGTTGGAAGCCGACGTTGTCACATTAGCGCTCGCTTATGACATCGATGAAATTTCTCAGGCACGCGACCTACTGGACAGCAGCTGGCAGACTGAGTTTGAAAACAATTCGACACCTTACACATCAACAATCGTTTTCCTTGTACGAAAAGGAAATCCGAAAAACATAGAAGACTGGGATGACCTGGTCAAAGACGGTGTTTCTGTCATTACGCCAAATCCAAAAACATCAGGAGGTGCCCGTTGGAATTATTTAGCCGCCTGGGCATTTGCAAAGGAACAGGTTGGTGATGATGAAGCCAAAATCAAATCCTTCATCAAGGACTTATACGGCAATGTGGAGGTGCTCGATTCCGGAGCACGCGGCGCAACAACAACATTTGTGGAACGCGGCATTGGTGATGTGCTTATTGCATGGGAAAATGAAGCGTATTTATCATTAAACGAGCTTGGCAAGGATGAGTTCGAAATTGTTACACCATCGTTAAGTATTCTGGCAGAGCCGCCGGTAGCGATCGTCGATAAAATCGTCGATAAAAAAGGCACACGCGAGGTCGCCAAAGCCTATCTTGATTACTTATATACAGAGGTCGGTCAGGAAATAGCCGCCGAAAACTATTACCGCCCGCGTAATGAAGACATCCTTGCCAAATATGAAGATCAGTTCCCAACGTTGAAGCTTGTATCAATCGAAGACTTTGGCGGCTGGAAGGAAGCACAAACAACACACTTTGCCGATGGTGGTACGTTTGATGAAATTTACGAGCAGTAATTCCCCTGGTCTTTGCCATTTAATCGTTATGATTCCAGCTATGTATTACATAGTTGGATTTTCATAGAATCTGTCCCCCCGTCAGCCGTCCATGAAAAGAAGACACCCCCCGTTTTCTTTTCACGGAACGGTATACTAGGACATTATTATTTACCGCGTGGTGCCATTACGGGCTCACGTTTTCATACATAGGAAGTTTCTATAGAACCAGGAGGTGTTCACATGAAAAAGAAAACAGCTACAATCATTCCCGGCTTTTCACTATCGCTCGGCTATACCGTGCTATATGTCAGCATTCTCGTCCTGCTGCCGATTGCGATGATTTTTTTCAATACGCTCTCCATGAGCTGGGCGGAATTTTGGGAGACAATTACCCATCCCCGTGTGATGGCTTCCTATAAATTAAGTTTTGGCGCAGCATTGGCAGCAGGACTGCTGAATGTTGTGTTTGGGACATTGATTGCATGGGTTTTAACCCGTTACCGGTTTCCATTGAAACGGCTGATTGATGGGCTTGTCGATCTGCCGTTTGCCCTGCCGACTGCTGTCGCCGGTATTGCACTGACGACATTGTATTCACCAAACGGATGGCTCGGCCAGTTTTTCAGCTTTAAAATTGCCTTTACGCCGCTTGGAATTATCATTGCGCTGACATTTATCGGCCTGCCGTTTGTCGTCCGGACAGTACAGCCAGTCCTGCAAAGTTTCAGCCAGGAAGCAGAGGAGGCATCTGCAAGTCTCGGAGCCAACCGTTTCCAGACATTTACGAAGGTGATTTTCCCGGAGCTGTTCCCTGCTATTTTGACAGGCTTTTCACTTGCTTTCGCACGGGCGCTCGGCGAATACGGCTCAGTTGTGTTTATTGCCGGTAATATGCCGATGAAAACGGAAATTACACCGCTTATTATTATGACGAAGCTGGAGCAGTACGATTATGTCGGCGCTACCGCTGTCGCCACCGTCATGCTTGTACTTTCATTTGTTTTACTGCTGCTTATTAACTTTATCCAATGGTATACAAACCGGAAGTTTTTACCGAGCTAAGGAGGGATTATCATCGAAGTAAATCAACGGAAAGTATATAACGTAACAGAGGAGCCCCGGATTGTGCGCATCTTCCTGACAGTGGTCTCCCTGCTATTTTTAGCCGTATTTCTTGTCTTGCCGCTCGTCTCCATTTTTATTACCGCCTTCCAAAAGGGTTGGGAGACTTACATTGCCTCTATTACGCATCCCGATGCCTTGGCTGCCATTAAGCTGACGCTGCTTGTGACGGTGATCGTCGTGCCGCTGAACACCATTTTCGGCATTGCTGCTGCCTGGTGCATCACGAAGTTTTCGTTTAAAGGAAAGAATCTGTTAATGACATTGATTGACCTTCCATTTGCCATCTCTCCTGTCATCGCCGGATTGACATTTATTTTGTTATTCGGGGCACAAGGCTTATTCGGGGAGTGGCTGCTGATGCATGATATAAAAATTGTATTTGCCCTGCCGGGTATTATCCTAGCCACGCTGTTTGTCACACTGCCTTTTGTAGCACGCGAGCTTATTCCGTTAATGCAGACGCAAGGTACGACTGATGAAGAGGCATCCATTTCTTTAGGGGCAAGCGGCTTTAAAACATTTATCTATGTAACACTCCCCAATATTAAGTGGGGATTACTGTATGGAATGATTTTATGTAATGCCCGCGCAATTGGTGAATTCGGTGCTGTCTCCGTCGTATCGGGACATATCCGCGGAATGACGAACACCATGCCGCTTCATATTGAGATTTTATACAATGAATATCAATTTGCTGCTGCGTTTGCTGTGGCGTCCCTTATGTCCATTTTAGCAATCGTCACCATCATTATTAAAAACATCATCGAATGGAAATCAGGTCTACAAGGAGGAGGACATTAAATGGGCATTTCAATTGAAAACGTATCAAAAGCATTCGGCAGCTTCCAGGCTTTGCAAAACATCTCTCTTACTATCGAATCAGGAGAGCTCATCGCCCTGCTTGGCCCTTCCGGCTCGGGGAAAACTTCCCTCTTGCGGATTATCGCCGGGCTGGAAGGACTTGATGAAGGGGCGATTCTCTTTGACGGACATAATATTACGAGTGTAAATCCAAAGGAGCGGAATGTCGGCTTTGTTTTTCAGCATTATGCACTATTTCGGCATATGACGGTATTTGACAATGTCGCCTTTGGCTTGAAAGTACGTCCGCGTAAAACCCGCCCTTCTAAAGAGGCGATCAAACAAAAGGTGAATGAACTGCTCCGCCTTGTCAAACTGGAGCACTTCGCCGACCGCTATCCTTCCCAGCTTTCAGGTGGGCAGCGGCAGCGGGTAGCCCTGGCAAGAGCGCTTGCTGTAGAACCGAAAGTGCTGCTGTTGGATGAACCGTTCGGCGCGCTTGATGCCAAAGTGCGGAAGGAGCTTCGTCGCTGGCTTCGAAAACTGCATGACGAGTACCATATTACAAGCATTTTCGTCACGCATGACCAGGAGGAGGCACTGGATGTGGCAGACCGGATTATCGTCATGAACGGCGGGAAAATCGAGCAAATCGGGACACCCGAAGAAGTATATGAAAGCCCGGCAAGCCCGTTCGTCTATGATTTTTTAGGAAATGTCAATCTCTTTAAAGGGCGCCTTCATAACGGTATGCTGACACAGGGAGCCTTTGCAATGCAGATTTCAGATGATTTACTGGGTGCTACGTATGAGGAAGCAGTCGGCTACGTCCGCCCGCACGACATTATACTTGAAAAGGAAAAATCAGCTGCGGATACGGTTGCGGCCATTATTACTCATATACATGTTGTCGGACCGAATGTGCAGATCGAGCTGAAGCGGCAGGACGAGGAGGAATTTTTGGAAGCTGCTTTATCAAAGGAGCAGTTCCGCGTGCTCAGCGTGCAAAAAGGAGATACCGTATATGTACGGCCAAAGCAGATGAAGGTCTTTATTCCAGAGGATTTTTCTATTTAATACGATCAACAGCCCGGGTGGATATCCTCACGGGCTACTCTGTTATTGCTGACAACAGTCGGATTCTAACCCTTCTTCCATATTTTCATCTATACCAAATCGGCATTCTTGCAATATCATCCGATATTATTAATAAGAAAATGAGAACACTAGTGACGATTGCATATTTTTTCGCTTTTACGGGTGCATGATTGAATGTGTGAATCATCGTTTGCAGGACAAAAAAGACGATTAGTGACCATAAAAGCGGCTCAATAAGCAGAATATATAAAGCCTCCATTTCTATAAACATCCCCCTTCTTTCTCTATACTTGCTGGAAATAAGTCATCAGCCTGCTGTTTAACATTACTTCTACGCTGGGAACTCTAATATTTACCATTTTATATACCGTTTAATCCAAAGTAAAGCTTCTATTATCAAAATTTTGGAAATTTAATAATAGAATTGTAAAAGGCATAGCGTCTGCTGTGGGGGGCGGTGAGGTAGTGAAAATTCCGTGGTACAATACAAAAAGGGGGTATTGCACAATGGAATTTTTATTTGTATTTGTCATTTGTCCGGTTATCATCGTAACAGCATCTATCGCTGGAAACTTCCTTTTTAACAAGTGGTTCATCGTTCCGTTACTTACCTTTATTGTATTTACGATACTGACATTTACCATTTTTAATGCAAGCTTTTTCTTTTGGGCGGCCGTCTTTACGATCTTATCCATGATCGTCAGTTTCACTTTCCGTACAAAGAGAAAACAGCCCGTTACCAGTTAAATTTTCCGTATAAAAAACCGCAGGCATGCCCAGTAAGGGCCGCCTGCGGTTTATTGCTGCGAGTAAAGGAATTACAGCATTTCAGATGTTGTTTTTGCCTGCATATGCAATGTTAAGTAGTCAGGACCGCCTGCTTTGGAGTCCGTACCTGACATGTTGAAGCCGCCAAATGGCTGGTAGCCTACGATAGCCCCTGTACAGCCGCGGTTGAAGTAAAGGTTTCCGACATGGAACTCTTCACGCGCATACTCCAGGTTTTCTCGGTTTTTCGTAATGACAGCGCCTGTCAGACCGTATTCTGTATCGTTTGCGATATCAATTGCTTCTTCGAATGTATCTGCTTTTGTAATCGCAACAACTGGTCCGAAGATTTCTTCTTTCATAATACGTGCTGACCGGTCAACATCAACAAAGACAGTCGGCTGTACAAAGTAGCCTACTGAATCATCCGCTGTTCCACCCGCTACAAGACGGCCTTCCTGTTTACCGATTTCGATGTATTCTGAAATTTTATTGAATGCATTTTGATCGATTACCGTCGCCATGAAGTTTGCCGGATCAGTTGGGTCCCCTACCTTCAATTCCTTCGTCAGCTCTGTTACGCGCTCTACTACTTGATCGTATACATCTTTCACGATGACAACACGTGAACATGCTGAGCATTTTTGTCCAGAGAAGCCGAATGCTGATTTGACGATCGATTGAGCCGCTAATTCTAAATCTGCTTCCTTATCTACTACAATCGTATCTTTACCGCCCATTTCTGCAATCACACGTTTGATCCAGATTTGGCCTTTGCTCAATACAGATGCACGTTCGTTAATGCGAAGACCTACATCGCGTGAGCCTGTAAAGCTGATAAAGCGTGTTTTCGGATGATCTACCAGGTAGTCCCCTACTTCTGCACCGCTTCCCGGTACGTAGTTGACAACGCCTGCCGGTAAGCCCGCCTCTTCTAATACTTCGATAAATTTATAGGCGATGACCGGTGTTGTAGAAGCCGGTTTTAATAATACCGTATTGCCCGTTACTACAGCTGCAACTGTTGTTCCTGCCATAATCGCAAATGGGAAGTTCCATGGTGAAATGACAATGCCGATGCCAAGAGGGATATAGTCATAACGGTTATATTCACCCGGGCGGCTTTCCACAGGTCGGCCATCCTTCATCAACAGCATTTGGCGTGCGTAGTATTCCAAAAAGTCGATTGCTTCTGCTGTATCTGCATCCGCTTCGTTCCAAGGCTTCCCTGCTTCCTTCGTCATTAATGCCGAGAATTCATGCTTGCGGCGGCGGATGATGGCTGCTGCCTTGAATAGTACGTCCGCGCGGATTTCAGGTTTTACTTTTTTCCATGTTTTGAACGCTTTTTCAGCTTCCTGCATGGCTTTTTCTGCAAGCTCCTGGTTTGCTTTTGATACACGTCCGATCAGCTGCTTTTTATCAGCCGGGTTATAGGACTCTATTTTATCTTCTGTCGTAATACGCTCTCCACCAATGATTAATGGGAAGTCTCCGCCAAGCTCTGCTTCCACTTTTTTTAAGGCTTCCAAATAATCCTGCTTATTTTTCTCCACTGAAAAATCAGTAAATGGCTCATGTTTGTATGGAATCATACGTATCCTCCTCATGTTCAATGATAACGCAAAGATATTTTGCATATACCAGATTAATATACTTCCATTCTGCAATACTTATTTGCATAAATCAACATTTTTTTGCACAATTCTAAAAAATCATGGTTTGAGGGGGTTCTCATGTTAGAATGTACAGGAAGTACTGAAGGAGCGAGAATTTTTATGAATAAAGACGAATTTATTGAATTGTATCAATTTATGGGAGAGCAAATCGAGACAGGAATTTGCGCCATCGATGAATCCGGCCATATTCTTTTTTATAATAAAAAGATGCGGGAAATGAATGGGTTATCTGAACAGGAGGAGCAACAGCGGCTTGCATCCGAGCTGCTGGATGTAGACCTAGGACGGAATTTTCTGCACCAGGTCATAGCTACAAGGGAACCTGTTCTCCGAGTGAAGCATACATTTTGGAATCATAACGGAGAAGAAATTTCAATGATCAGTGATTACCTGCCGTTCATTACAAACAGCGGAAAGTGCATTGCCGTCCAGTTTGCCCGTGATGTGACACAGCAGGAATTTTTGATGGATCGTCCGTTAAGCCGCTACGGCGCTCCGCTGACATTTGATATTATCACCGCTGTCTCACGCTCGATGAAGCAGGTGATTCAGCAAGCAAAAATTGCGGCAATCGGCAGAATTCCCGTTATGCTGATCGGTGAGTCGGGTACGGGCAAGGATATGATCGCAGAAGGTATCCACCATGAATTAACGGAGCCGAATGAACGCTTCATTACGTTAATCTGCCGCCGGAATGAAGAACCTTTGATCCGGCAGATCGAAACATATATTGCCGGCAGCCAAAACTACACTTTTTTTGCCGAACGCATTGAATATTTATCCATGGATGCACAGGAGCGCATCACTGAATTGCTGACTGCCCATGCAGAACGCAACCATGTATTCATCGCAAGTATCGGTACGGACCCGATCGATTTGATCCAGCAGGGCCGGCTGTCGAAAAACCTTTATTACCTGTTTTCGAACTTAACGATTCAAGTCCCTGCTCTTCGCGAAAGACGCGAGGACATTATGCCGTTTGTCGAAGACTACTTTGCACGCAGACGTATTAATTTTGGTGTTCGTGTTCAGGGACTTGCCCCAAAAGTTGAGGAGCTTTTCATGAGCTATGATTGGCCTGGCAACCTAAAGGAACTGGAGGTTTTGCTTGATGACATCAGCAGCCTTTTGACAACGGAGGAATATATTGAGCTGCATATGCTCCCAGCCTATTTCAAGTGGAAAACAAAGCAGCAAACCCTCCTGGAAGATGGCCATACAAGCCTGTTTGCCTTTCATGAAAAACAAGATCTCCGCCCTCTTGATGAATATATGCGCGAGGTCGAGGATTACTACATTACACGGGCGCTCGAACTGCATGACGGCAATATTTCGCAAACCGCCCGCTCACTCGGTCTTCACCGGCAAAGCCTTCAATACCGTCTGCGAAAAAAATAGCTATACCAGCCTGGTCTTCATGACCAGGCTTTTTGTGTGCAAAATTATTTTGCACAATCTCTTTTCCCCTTTTTTTTCCGCCTAAAAAAATATATTAGAAAAAATTTTTTCGAAGTGAAAACCCTTACAATACCTCACTTTTTACAATATCGATAATAGAAGTCTGAAAAATTATTATTTTCTTTTTTATTTTTTTGTCTTATACTCACATCAAGATTTACATTTAATTGTATGCGGAGGAAAAAAAGATGGCATTAAAAGACTTTTTTATTTATTTATCCGAAAATAGAACGTTGAATCATGCGGCACAACGCTATGGTTTGCGTCTAGGAGCGCAAACTGTCGTTGCAGGGACAAATTTAGACGAGGCAGTCGAAAGCATAAAAGAACTGAATCGTCACGGTATTTCCTGTACGGTCGATAATTTAGGGGAATTCGTTTTTGAAAAAGAAGCAGCGATAGCAGCGAAAGAACAGATTCTTGAAGTGATCGAGCGCATTCACAGCGAGCAGATCGATGCCCATGTATCCTTAAAGCCTTCTCAGCTCGGCTTGGATATTAATTTGGCATTCTGCTATGAAAACTTGGAGGAAATTGTTTCACTTGCTCATCGATACGGCATTTTTGTCAATTTCGATATGGAAAACTATGCCCGCCTTCATCCATCGTTCGAGTTGATGGAACGCTTGAGCGAAACGTATGACAATATTGGAACAGTTATTCAGGCATACTTCTTCGAATCTATGGAAAATATTGAGAAATACAAAAACTACCGTCTTCGTATCGTAAAAGGTGCTTATAAAGAAGAGGCAAGTGTTGCCTACCAGTCAAAGCTGGAAATCGATCAAAAATACATCGAACTGATTGAATATCATTTGCTGCATGGTAAGTTTACATCCATTGCAACACACGATCATAACGTTATTGAACATGTGAAGAAATTTGTAAAAGAGCACAACATTCCAAATGACAAATTTGAATTCCAAATGCTTTACGGCTTCCGCAAAGAAATGCAGCTGGCCCTTGCAAAGGAAGGCTATCAGTTCTGCACATACCTGCCATTTGGTAATGATTGGTACGGTTACTTCATGCGCCGCTTGGCTGAACGTCCGCAAAACTTGGCACTTGTGACAAAGCAGGTGTTTAACAAACGCACAAACATGCTTTTAGGGGTTGGAGCAGGTGCTTTCTTATTAGGACGTGCGACAAAACGGGGTAAACAAAAAAGGAAAGCACAAATAGAAGAGTAGTTTAACGTTTATACATTGGGGGGTATTTTATGTCAGATCACGGGTTTCAATTATTGGCAATCGGCATTTATATGATCGCGATGCTCGTCATCGGCTGGTACGCATATAAAAAGACGAGCAATTTATCAGATTACATGCTGGGCGGGCGGGGGTTAGGCCCCGCCGTCACAGCATTAAGCGCAGGGGCCGCAGATATGTCGGGTTGGCTTTTGATGGGGCTTCCCGGTGCTATTTATGCGTCCGGGCTTGTAGAAGCCTGGATTGCTATAGGCCTGACAGCCGGTGCCTATTTAAACTGGCTGTTAGTCGCACCGCGTCTTCGCGTCTATACACAGGTAACAAAAGATTCCATTACGATTCCAAGCTACTTGGACAACCGTCTGCGTGATACAACAAAGCTATTACGGATCGCTTCCGGTATCATTATTTTAGTATTCTTTACATTCTATGTATCATCCGGAATGGTATCCGGCGGGAAATTCTTCGAAAGCTCATTTGGCTTTGACTATCATACGGGCCTTCTTGTTGTATCGGCTGTAGTAGTCGCCTACACATTGTTCGGCGGCTTCCTGGCAGTTAGCTACACGGATTTCCTGCAAGGTTTAATTATGCTCATTGCACTCGTTTCTGTACCAGCCTTTGGTATTTTCCTGACAGGTGGTATCGGAGAGACGATTGATTCGATTAAAACGGTGAATCCGGAGCATTTAAGCCTGCTCCCTGCGACAGCGACAGCGGCGGGTATCATTTCCTCTGTTGCATGGGGACTTGGGTATTTTGGCCAACCGCACATCATCGTCCGTTTTATGGCTATCAGTTCTGTTAAGGAAACGAAAAGCGCCCGCCGCATCGGGATCGGCTGGATGATCTTCAGTCTATGTGGAGCTCTCCTGACAGCGCTTGTTGGTGTTGCTTACTTCCAGCAGCAGGGACTAACACTTGAAGATAAAGAAACGGTCTTTATTGTACTGGGGCAAATAATCTTCCATCCGTTTATTGCAGGTATCATTCTGGCGGCTATTTTAGCAGCGGTAATGAGTACAATTTCTTCTCAGCTGATTGTTACATCTTCTGCACTGATCGAAGATATTTACAAGGAGCTGTTCAAAAAGGATGCACTTGATGCGCATTATGTACTTGCCGGACGGATTGCCGTTTTAGCTGTAGCGATTTTTGCTGCGGTGATTGCATGGAACCCGGAAAGCTCAATTCTTGACCTTGTGGGATTCGCGTGGGCAGGCTTTGGCGCTGCTTTTGGACCCATCATTTTATTATCACTTTACTGGCGCAAGCTCACAAACATCGGTGCTCTTGCCGGTATGGTGAGCGGAGCAGTTGTTGCTTTCGTGTGGGGGAAGTCCGATTACTTGAGTGATATGCTGTATGAAATCGTGCCCGGCTTCTTCATCTGTCTACTTGTAGCGGTTGCAGTAAGCCTCGCCACATATAAGCTAAATCCGGAAATCGAAGCAGAATTTACAGAAACAGAACGCCTGCTGAAGGCGGAAAAATAAAAGAAGGGGCAGTCCACCGGGCTGTTCCTTCTTCTTTTGCATGCGGGATTTCCAATTGCTCCTATCCTCACATCCAGCATAGGGATCTGATAGTCAATGCAAATATATACACGGGTACTCTGTCATGTCCCCCACCCCTCTTATCCATTGCTTTGTTTTTCAATAGAATTAAATACAGCACAATATCAAAACAGAACCGGCACAGTCCCAATAAGGCCGGAAAATAAATAGACCATTTATGCTTATTACCCTGCACGGGCATGGAAAATGAGGCCTCTCAAGAAGAGGATACGAAGACATCCAAAGGAAACGTTCAACAAGTATAAATGACGGAGGAAAAATATCACCTTATTAAATAGGTAGAAACTCAATTTTTTCGCAGAGCGGGAACGGTACATACTCCTTAATAAAGCTGGTAAGCCCTACAGTCTGTTGCCATGTAATCATTCATTTACCTCCCCATTCATAAACTCCCTCTGCACTCACCCATATCACACTACGCGGGCACTATAAATTGCCCTATGTAAATAAATTTCCTTGGACCTCCGGCGAATTACGTACTTCTCACTACATTATTTGTTGCTGATCAATCTATAAGAAAAATTTTATGTTCACCAATGTAACACGAAATTGATTTTCCGTTTGGACGCTTCGAGGGACACAGCTTCAATGACTTGTGCTAGAGAGATAGACTGTCGGTGAATGTTTCGTCCGGACACATCCCCGAAAGTATACTTTCACCAACTCGTTACAAAACTAATTTATCCTCCTCATCGCCGCATTAGAACAAATTTTACATAGTAATAACTGGGTCAGAATAATGAACAATGGTAAATATATATTCAGACAGGATGTTACGTCTATAAATTTCAAACTATTACCTACAGAAAGAAAATTTTCTTACACATAGAAATAGTACTATTTCCTCAACAAATAGAAAGTAAACGCTTTCATATAGTAAAGCAATTGTGAATAAAGTGTTAATTTTATGTCTTAAAATAAAAAAAAACCTCTTTTTTGCAGGAAAATGTGTTGAAAAACATTTTTTTTAGTTGTATAAAAAATATTGCAAGCGAGATTGATAATAATTTGATAAGTTTTGATAATTATTTGATGTATTTAATTAATTATCCGTTTCAATTTGATAATTATTTGATATCCGTGTTGCTATTTAGTCATCTTGTGTTAGCAGAGCAGTAAATTCCAATTGATGTATAGAAACAAACACACGTTCGAAAATAATGTTCAAGTATTGAGTTTGCTATTGGGATCATCACCGTTTTATATGCACTGCTTTTTCCTAAGAATATTTTTTTAGGAATGAGAAACAATAACACAAGGCTAAATAATATGGGCCGCAAAGGAGGGAAAGTTTTAGGAGCTAAATTTATACTACTTTTTTTGCCAAGAATGTTTTTTGATTCGTAGCCCAAAAGGAGGAAATAGTTTTGCAAGTAAATGTACGAAACGAAATCATGCCCTTAAAAAGAGTATTATTACACAGACCAGGGCAAGAAGTTGAAAATTTAACGCCTGAATATTTGGAAAGACTATTATTTGATGATATCCCATGGCTTGAGCAAGCTCAAAAAGAGCATGACGCTTTCGCAGATATTTTACGCGAAAACGGAGTAGAAGTTGTTTATTTAGATGAACTTGCTGCTGAAGCGATCAACGATCCTAAAGTAAGAGAAGAATTTATTAATCAATTCATTAAAGAAGCTGGTGTAAATTGTCCTAAAACAACTCAACAGGTTCATGATTATTTAAATGCTATTGAAGATAACAAAGCATTAATCCAAAAAACAATGGCGGGTATTCGCAGAGAAGAGATCCCTGCAAGTGAGCATACTAATTTAGCTGATCTAGTGGATCAAACTTATCCATTTGTTACTGACCCAATGCCAAACCTTTACTTCACTCGCGATCCATTCGCGACAGTTGGTGACAAAATCAGCTTAAACAGAATGTACTCAGTTACTCGTAACCGTGAAACAATTTATGCTGATTATATCTTCAAATATCACCCAGAATACAAAGGAACTCAAAAAGTATTCGATCGTGATTTTGTAGCTTCTATCGAGGGTGGAGATATTCTAAACCTTTCTGCTGAAGTAGTTGCTGTAGGTATTTCACAACGTACGACTCCAGAAGCAATTGAAGAATTTGCTAAACAATTATTCTTCAAAACAGAAGGAAACTTAGTGAATACGGTTTTAGCAATTGATATTCCAAAAACGCGTGCTTATATGCACTTAGATACTGTATTTACACAAGTGGATTATGACAAATTCACAATCCACCCAGGAATTCAAGGCCCACTACAAGTATTCGCTATTACTAAAGGTGAAGGCCAAGAATTAAAAATTGAAAAATTAAACATGGAATTAGAAGAAATTCTATCTACTTACCTTAAATTAGATAAAGTAACTCTTATTCCTTGTGGACGTGGCGATGCAATTGCTGCAGAGCGTGAGCAATGGAACGATGGTTCAAACACACTATGCATCAAGCCTGGTCATGTAGTTGTATATTCTCGTAACTATGTAACGAATGAATTATTAGAAAAGCATGGTATTACACTACACATCATCCCATCATCCGAGTTATCACGCGGTCGTGGGGGCCCACGTTGTATGTCAATGCCACTATTACGTGAAGAACAATAAAATTAATTAAAACTATAAGGAATATGGAGGAACTACACAATGGGAGTTAACTTAAGAGGTCGTTCATTTTTAAAATTATTGGATTTTTCACCAGCTGAAATCCGTTATCTAATTGATTTATCAAAGAACTTAAAGGATCTAAAAAGAGCGGGTATCCCTCATGACACACTAAAAGGGAAAAACATCGTACTTCTTTTCGAAAAAACTTCTACTCGTACACGCTGCTCTTTTGAAGTAGCTGCTCACGATTTAGGTATGGGTGTAACATTCCTAGATCCAGGTTCATCTCAAATGGGTAAAAAAGAATCAATCGCTGATACAGCACGCGTTCTTGGTAGAATGTATGACGGTATCGAATACCGTGGTTTCTCACAAGAGCTTGTTGAAGAATTAGCTCAATATGCCGGCGTACCAGTGTGGAATGGTTTAACAGATGAATACCACCCAACACAAATGATCGCTGACTTATTAACAATCGAAGAAAAACTTGGTCGTCTAAAAGGCGTAAACTTTGTATACATGGGCGATGCTCGTAACAACATGGGTAACTCTTTAATGGTTGCTTGTGCAAAAATGGGCTTAAACTTCACAGCTTGCGCTCCTAAAGAACTATTCCCTGCGGAAGATCTAGTAGCGAAATGTAAAGAAATCGCTAAAGAATCTGGTGCAACTATTACATTAACAGAAGATGTACAAGCTGGAACTAAAAATGCGGATGTTATCTACACAGACGTTTGGGTTTCAATGGGTGAACCTGACGAAGTATGGGAAAGCCGCTTAAAATTATTAAAACCTTTCCAAGTAAACAAAGCGGTTATGGACAACGCAAATCCAGAAGCAATCTTCATGCACTGCTTACCTGCATTCCATGACTTAAAAACAGAAGTAGGTAAAACAGTAGGTGAAAAATTCGGTATCACTGAAATCGAAGTAACAGATGAAGTATTTGAATCAAAACAATCTGTTGTATTTGATGAAGCTGAAAACCGCATGCACACAATTAAAGCAATTATGCTAGCAACAATTGGTTCATAAAGGAGACTGTATCATGAGCAAAAAATTAGTAATTGCTTTAGGTGGTAACGCACTTGGAGATACACCTGAAGAACAATTAGAGCTAGTAAAACACACTGCCAAAACAATTGTTGAATTGGTAGAAGAAGGCTGCACAGTTATCGTAGGTCATGGTAACGGCCCACAAGTCGGCATGATCAACCTAGCGATGGAATATGCAGCGTCAAACGGTGCGAATACACCTGCTATGCCATTCCCAGAATGTGGCGCAATGAGCCAAGGCTACATTGGCTATCATTTAGAACAAGCAATCAAAGCTGAATTATCAAGTCATAACATTGATAAAGAAGTGGCTTGCGTCATTACGGAAGTAGTTGTCGATGAAAATGATCCGGCATTTACAAACCCGACAAAGCCAATTGGTTTGTTCTACAGCAAAGAAGAAGCAGATCAAATCGCAAAAGAAAAGAACTACACATTTGTGGAGGATGCTGGACGTGGCTACCGTCGCGTAGTTCCATCCCCTACTCCAAAAGAAATTGTTCAATTAAACGTTGTAAAACAATTAATTGAACATGATGATATCGTTATCACAGTTGGCGGAGGCGGTATCCCGGTTGTTAAGAAAGACGGCAAAGTCGAAGGTGTAGCTGCTGTTATCGATAAAGATAAATCATCTTCGAAATTAGCTCAAGATCTTAATGCTGAGATGCTAGTTATTTTAACAGCTGTTGATCGCGTTTGCATCAACTTCAATACACCGGATCAAAAAGCACTTGAAAAAATGACTGTTGCTGAAGCAGAACAGTACATTAAAGAGGGTCACTTTGCTCCAGGTTCTATGCTGCCTAAAGTGGAAGCATGTCTTGATTTTGTGAAAAACAATCCAGAAGGAAAAGCGATTATCACGTCTTTAGAAAAAGCGCGTGAAGCTCTTCAAGGTAAAACTGGAACAATTATCGAAGCATAATCTAACTACTGTATGCAAATGGACAACTTCTGTTGTTCATTTGCATATCAATGCTAATCTCAAAAGAAGGTGAATAAAATGACGGAAGAAAAAAAGAAGAAAAAGTTTAAATTCCCATCGGCTTATGCAGTTCTTCTAGGGTTAACGGCAATTATCGGCCTTATTACTCAGTTCATTCCTCAAGTAATTCCTGCAAAACTAAGCGATGTCTTAATGGCTCCGGTTACTGGGATGACTGGTATTAAAGATACAGTTCTTCAAAGTGAAATAACTGAAAAAATGCAAAGCGAAGGCGTTGCCCAAGCGTTAGATACGTTAAAGGCTGCTGATGGAAGTCTTATTAGTGTTTGGAATGAAGGTTCTTTATCAGGAGCAATTGACGTAGCATTTTTCATCTTGATTATTGGTGGATTTTTAGGTGTTGTTACGAAAACAGGTGCATTAGACGCCGGAGTAGCCGCTATTGTGAAAAGAATGAACGGAAAAGAATTAATGCTAATTCCTATTCTAATGTTCATTTTCTCCCTTGGTGGTACTTCATACGGTATGGCTGAAGAAAGTCTTGCCTTTTATGCATTAATTACAGCAACAATGCTTGCTGTTGGATTTGACCCTCTTGTTGCCGCTGCAACGATCATGCTTGGTGCAGGTGCCGGTACATTAGGTTCGACAGTTAACCCATTCGCTACAGGCGTTGCTGCTGCAGCTGCTAGAGCCGTAGGGGTAGATGTTAACCAAGGAACAATGATTCTTATTGGTGTTATGTTATGGCTTGTTTCTTTAGCTATTTCTATTTTCTTTGTTATGCGCTATGCAATGCAAGTAAAGAAAGATCAGAAAAATTCGCTTTTATCAGAAGCTGAATGGAACAGTGCAAGAGAAGCATATGGTAATAACCAAGAAGAAACATTGGAACTTACTGGTAGAAGAAAACTTGTATTAGGATTATTTGTTTTCTCATTCGTTGTCATGATTTTAGGAGTAATTCCTTGGGGAGAATTCGGTGTTAATTTCTTTGCTGACTATACAGGAATTTTAACTGGTGCCCCACTTGGTGAGTGGTCATTCCCAGAATTAGCTGCTTGGTTCGCGATCATGGCGATCGTCATTGGTGTAGTATACCGTTTAAGCGAAAAGGATTTAGTAGATTCCTTTATGGTCGGAGCAGCTGATATGGTAGGGGTTGCACTGATTCTTGGTATCGCACGTGGTGTTTCATTTATCATGTCAAACTCAGGATTAGACTTATTGATTTTAGATAATGCATCTAATATTCTAAACGGTATTTCTGGTATTGCCTTTGTAAGCATGGCTTACTTAATCTACATCGGCTTATCTTTCTTAATCCCTTCATCATCAGGATTAGCCGCTGTTTCGATGCCAATCTTTGCTCCATTGACAAAAACATTAGGCTTGTCACCAGAAGTAATGATTATGGTATTCAGTGCAGGTTCAGGTTTTGTCAACTTATTCACACCTACATCAGGTGTAGTAATGGGTGGTTTAAGTATTGCAAAAGTAGAATACTCTACTTGGTTGAAGTTTGTTTGGAAAGTCCTTGTAGCGATATTTATTTCGTCCATTATTATTCTGTCTCTCGGAATGATGTTGTTCTAATATAGGATGTCCTAAAAAAGAAGGATGAATAATTTGGGAATCGTTAGTTTTTTATGTATCATATATTTTATATTTACTGTAATCCTCATCTTTTCAAGAAGGAGAACAGGAAACTTGTATATGATATTTGGTGTATTAACATTTGCTTTAATACTGTTGTTCGGTTCCACGCCGAACATCCCTAGTTCCCTACTGGTTGCGACAAATTATTTAGTACTTTCATTACTGATTTTGTTATTAGGTATGCTGATTGGTATAGGGTGCTTATTTTTTATGAAATTAACTAGGAAAACTAGTATCATTTGTTCTATCATAGGTACTGTTTTGTTTATGGTGCTGCTTTTCAATTTAAAAGGGTTAATCATTTATATGTATATCCCTGTTTTATTGTTTGGGATTATTGGTAGAATGGAGAAGTTTGTTGCGTCTACTTCTACTAAACAGTAACTTAATTTAGAAGGCATTGCCAAGATAGGGTAAATTTTAATAAACGATTGACGATCGGCGGGCCCGTTTCGTGAGCGAGCGCTAAGCCTCTTCTTTCTATAAGCTACGCTTGGAATTTCTCCTGTCTCGTATTCCTTCAGGGTTCGCCGTTTTACATTACTATAGAGACATTTTTATAAAATGAACCTAGATGAATCAATTTTTTATATAATAATCTAGTAAAAAGTCTGTACCCTATATCATAATTTTTAATCTTTCGATTTCTGCTGCAGACGGCGCTTTCTATGGGTGTGACTTGAATATTCCAGTCACTTTTAATTATCACTTTCGTCGCAAAATAAGCACTTGGATGCCCCCTTTAAAGCGCTCAAGTCTTAGATTATCCCTATGGACTCGCCGTCTTCCGCTGCAATCGAAAAAGGTTTCGTCTCATATGACTTTTCAGACGGCCCACTCCCCTCCCCTTTCACCACCTTTTGGATGGGATTTGTTCTGTCGGAAATGATAAATAAAGACCGCTGCTATTAAATTAGTAGCGGTCTTTTTGTATAGAAATTTATTTTTCGATAACTTACTGTCCAACTTTTCATGATTTTTTGGAAATGGCACATAATAATATTTAGGATTTGCAAAACAATGCGTGTATAAGGAAATATAATCATTCATCACCAGAGCAGGATGACAAGCACCGCCTACTACACCCGTACGGACGGTCGCCCTTTCGCAGGCACGGCTTCAGTCTCGTAGACCGTATACCAGTCCTGCTGGGCCTTCAGCTCCCCCTATTACTGCTGGAAGCTTTGTTCTCCGTAGATGTGCGCTGAATCATTTCGGATAAAAGATTTTGCTAAATGTCCCTCACCTATTGATGACATGATGAATAAGTCGTTTGTAGATGGGAGTGAAGCCCCTTATCGAACGTATCTTTAGAATGCATACAGGCACTACCGGGAATCGATCCTAATTTATCGCAGCGAGCCGATATAATAGGCGTACCCCAAAATATATGTGTAGAAAATCACTTAAGCAAGGAGGGCTAAAATGGAATTTTACCAACGTAGCAAAGAAGAGGTTTTACATGAAGTGAATTCCAATGAAACAGGCTTATCTAGTCAGGAAGTGCAATCGCGGCTAGAGCGGGACGGCTACAACGAAATAGAAGATCAGGCAAAAGTGCCAACCTGGAAGTTATTTTTAGAAACTTTTAAAGATCCAATGGTTATTGTTCTACTTGTAGCGGCGGGTGTACAAATTGTGCTCGGTGAAATTGTCGAGTCCGTCATCATCTTTATCGTCATACTCATTAATTCAATCATTAGTGTCGTACAGACGAGAAAAGCGGAAAGTTCCCTGGATGCACTGCGCGATATGTCTGCGCCAAGTGCCAAGGTGATGCGTGACGGAACAAAACAAACAGTAGCGGCAAAAGAGCTCGTAAAAGGGGATATCGTATTTCTTGAAGCGGGCGATTATGTTCCTGCTGATGGACGTGTGCTGGAAAGCGGCTCTTTAAAAGTGAATGAAGGGATGCTAACCGGGGAATCCGAGGCGGTAGAAAAGTCGGTAGAAGCGATTTCAGGGGAAGCTGCCCTTGGTGACCGCCGCAATATGGTATTTAGCAGCTCATTAGTCGTCTACGGGCGTGGTACCTTTGTTGTGACAGGCACTGCAAAAGAAACCGAAGTCGGTAAAATTGCCAATTTAATTTCAACAGCCCAGCAAAAAGAAACGCCACTGCAACGAAAATTAAATGACTTCAGTAAAAAGCTTGGGATCGGTATTCTATTACTGTGTATTGTCATTTTTGCCGTGCAAGCTTTACGTATTTGGTTTGGTGATAATGCCGGCGTCGACACTACGACAGCCTTACTGCATGCACTGATGTTTTCTGTAGCTATTGCCGTCGCAGCCATACCGGAAGCATTACAATCCATTGTAACGATTGTATTATCTGTCGGGACGCATAAAATGGCGAAACAGCATGCGATTATTAGAAAGCTCCCTGCTGTTGAAACGTTAGGGTCCACAAAGATCATTTGTACAGACAAAACAGGTACACTGACGCAAAATAAGATGACCGTAACAAATCATTTTCTGCTTTCTGATAAAAACGAACAATCGCAAAAAAAATCGGAGGATTGGAATGATCCCGACCGCTTGCTGATCCTGATCGCTGCTCTTTGTAATGATTCGTACATCAATAAAGACGGGCAGGAAGTGGGCGATCCAACAGAGGTTGCGCTTATCAACTTTGCCAATAAAAATGAGCATGACTATGAGCAGCTGCGTCAAAAGTATAAGCGAATAGCAGAGATCCCCTTTGATTCCGATCGCAAGCTCATGTCCACTGTCCATACTATTGATGGCGGAAATGTAATGTTCACAAAAGGCGGCCCCGACGTGATGTTCAACCGTATTAGCCATGTGTTGGTAAACGGTGAAGAGCAGCCGGTGACAAAGGAATTATTGAAGCAGTTTACAGATGCGAATGAAAACTTCTCTAATCAAGCATTACGGGTTTTAGCTTATGGCTATAAGCGGCTGCCGGATGGAAAAACACAAATCAATCATGATGACGAGCGTGATCTTGTGTTAGTCGGGTTAACAGCTATGATCGACCCGCCTAGAGAAGCCGTGTATGGCTCTATAGAAAAAGCAAAGAAAGCCGGTATCCGTACAATTATGATTACGGGTGACCATAAAACGACAGCACAGGCAATCGGCCGTGATATCGGATTAATGGACGAAGATGATATTGCCGTAACCGGTCAAGAGCTGGATGCCATGTCTGAGGAAGAATTAGACAAAAAATTAGAGAGTATCTCTGTCTATGCGCGTGTATCACCGGAAAATAAAATCCGCATCGTACGGGCATGGCAGAAAAAAGATGCTGTAACAGCGATGACGGGTGACGGTGTAAACGACGCACCGGCATTAAAACAAGCGGACATTGGGATTGCTATGGGGTCAGGTACAGATGTAGCCAAGGATTCGGCTGCGATGATTTTAACGGATGATAACTTTGTATCCATCGTAGATGCTGTTCAAGTAGGAAGAACTGTATTTGATAACATTAAAAAGGCTATTAATTATTTATTTGCAGGAAATTTAGGCGCGATTATCGCCATTTTGTACGCCGTGACATTTAATTTACCTAACCCATTCACGGCCCTGCAGCTGCTGTTTATTAACCTTGTGAACGATTCCCTTCCTGCCATTGCATTAGGAGTAGAAAAGCCTGAACCGGATGTAATGGAGAAAAAACCTCGGGCGATTAATGAGGGGATATTTGCCGGCGGAACGATGAAAGCAGTACTAACACGTGGTTTGCTCATCGGGATTGCCGTTATTATTTCCTTTTATATCGGCCTCTCTCATTCCGATGAGATGGGTGTAGCGATGGCATTTACTACGCTGATTTTATCAAGAACACTGCAAACCTTTGTTGCGCGTTCCAATACACAAACAGCCATCAGCTTTGGTTTTTTCAGCAATAAATATGTCAACGGCGCGGTTGTCCTAGGCTTCCTTTTGTACGGAATGACAGTCTTGCCATTTATGCGTGATATTTTCGGTATCCCAAGTGAATTCGGTATAACAGACTGGTTAATTGCAACAGGTCTTGCCCTAGCAGCTACCATTTTAATGGAAGTGGTCAAAGTGATCCAACGCCGTGAAGAATAAGAAATGAAGCAATGTGTTATCAGCGGTTTTATGATGTTTATCGGCGGTTTTGGATAGTTTATCAGCGGTTTCTGCTCATTTATCAGCGGTTTTGAATTTACGGAAGATAGATTGACCCTACACAGAAGAAAATCCCTCAGAAGAGCTAATAAATGCTTTTCAGAGGGATATTCTATTGGTTATTTATATTTACTAAATAGGTTAACCGGAGCAGCTTCCCTTCTTCTAACAAAAATAAAGGTAAACGTTCTTAAGCAGTTTAACGGCATATATGGAAAGTAGACTGTTGTCCTGATGCTAACGAAAGGAATAGGGTAATCAAAAAAAGTTGCAACTTGCAAGTAATAGGTTTATGATATTTAGTAATTAATCATTACTTGCATTTTGCAAATAAAAGAATATATACATTATAGTGAGGTGACGATGATGGAACAAAACTTAAGAGAGCTTTTTCAACTATTCACTAGACGCTTTGGTTTTTTAAATAAAGACTGCTGCCAGGCGGGAGGCCATAATATTTCTCTTGTCCAAAGCCATATTCTGTATGAAATTGATCACCAGCATCACCCATCTATTCAACAAGTGGCGGAAACATTGGGAACAGATGTAACTACGTTTAGCAGACAAGTTCAAACTCTCGTTAAGATCGGCCTTGTTTCGAAAGCACCTGATCCTACCGATCGAAGAATCTCCATCTTATCTCTTACTGCCGAAGGAAAAGAAGTAGCACATAATATTGATAAGCAGATGAATCAATATTTAGAAAGCGTATTTTCGAACATGAGTCAAGAAGAAAAAGAAATGGTTGTTCAGGCTATTCAATTACTGAATAAAAATATGGTGAAAACCAATAAATGCTGTACTACCCCACTAGGGTAGCAGTATCTCA
>DEQA01000245.1:2912-3098 GCA_002359075.1 Planococcaceae bacterium UBA3378 | reverse complement strand
AAATGGGCACTTGGACATTTTAGCGGAACGCTTGGGGCTGAAGTGATTTAAACCTTTTGGCATATTGTATGTAAATGAAAATGTTTAACTTTGTATACTATCGGTAATAATTAAGTAGACGCTATCATATTTCACAAATTAACTTAAAGGAGTTGGAGACATTATGATTAGCTTTATTTGGTATTT
>DEQA01000245.1:0-2860 GCA_002359075.1 Planococcaceae bacterium UBA3378 | reverse complement strand
GTACCGGGTGGAGTCATCGGTAACATTATCGCAGGTATTATCGGTTCATGGATCGGTAGCATGGTGTTAGGTAACTGGGGTTGGAGAGTATCTGACTTCTATGTATTCCCAGCATTAATCGGTGCCATTGTTCTGATCTTCATCGTAAGCTTTATTATGCGCTCAATGCGTAAAACAACTTGATTCGTCGATAAATTTGGTGATAGCTAAAGGGACCGCATATTGCGGTCCTTTTCCTTTGTCTTTATTAATCAGTTGCAGCAAGCACCATCTCCATCTTGTCTTTGTAGGTGCTGTACAGTTTATAGTAATGCAGGACATCCTCCACATATTCTTCACTATGATTATATTGATAAACTGCCTTCTCGATATTCCCTTTCGATGCCCCGGCAATCGATAAAAAATTGGCTGCTGAATAAATGGCATCTTCAATATCAAATGGATCAGCTACACCATCCCCGTTCGCATCCACCCCGTAGCCGCCGTATTTGGCGATGACGTCCGGATCGGTCTTCTCTTTTTCGGAAATATCGCCCTCTCCCAACCCTGAGCATGACGGGTGTTTCCAGCCGACAAACGTACACGGCATGAACTGCAGGTGCCCTTCTGCCCCAACCGGTGAAATAAGTTTTCTCATTGTTGAAAAGCGTGTTTCAATCCGGTGATGTGCTGCAAGCAGTGTCCACGGTACATTGTACTTTTCTCCTGCTTCCATATAAATAGGAATATATTCTACAGGTATCGCTATATCAAAATTCGCCTGGATCTGATCCATCTCTGATTGCTGCGTAAGCTCCTGGAAAAACGGCAGCTCCTGCAGCTCCTGCCACGCGGCATAGACAAGGACATACATGCCGATCGTCGCCGGTATGAGGATGAGTATAAGGAATACCTTTACAATTGGTGGAAGCAACACCTTCTGTTTCTTCTTTTTTTTCTTCTTTTGAGCCATCTTACCACCGAACTTTCAAAGATTGTGAATGTAGGGACGGCAGAAAGTGACGAATGAATCCATTAAATGATTACACTTTCCGTCCCTGTTTTTTCTGCTAAAAAGTTTTGTTTTCTAGCAGCCGCATCATAATAGGAGCACCTCAACATGCATTTTTTCGGCGCTCCTATTATTGAATTTCCTGTACAAAACGATTAAAATGAATAACCTCTACATTATCAATATATATCATGTAAGGGAGTTGTCGTCAAAATGTGGAAAGAATTTAAGCAATTTATTATGCGGGGCAATGTGCTCGACCTTGCCATCGCCGTTGTCATTGGGGGTGCTTTTAATTCTATCGTCTCTTCACTGGTCGAAAATATTATCACACCTATTATCGGCGTACTGACTGGTGGTATTGACTTCACCAATGATTTTGTGAAGTCATACGGTGATGCAACGTTCAAATTCGGTGCCTTTATCCAGTCGATCATCGATTTCCTGATTATCTCCTTCTCTATTTTTATGGCAATGAAAGTTGTAAATACATACATTCTCCGCAAGAAAAAAGAGGTTGTGGAGGAGCCTGCAGCGCCTGCACTGGACCCAAAGGAAGAACTCCTGAAGGAAATCCGCGATTTATTAAAAAAAGAAAATGCCTAGTTTTCGCCGGTTTTGGCAGAAGAAATGGAAAGTCTATCATCATTGATAGACTTTTTATTGTTCCTTTACCTTTAACATGGTAAATTAGTTTAATAATCGATTCATTCTAAATGTTTCGTATATTTCATTTCGATAGGAAGAGTGATAATATGAGTGACCACAAAATCGAGACAAAGCTAGTACAGTTAGGAAACTTGAGTGATGCGAAAACCGGTGCGGTCAATCCCCCTGTTTACTTTTCCACTGCTTATAAGCATGCCGGCATTGGCGAATCAACAGGCTATGATTATACGCGCACAAAAAATCCGACTAGAACGATTTTAGAAGAAGGAATTGCCGCTTTAGAGGGCGGCGATATGGGCTTTGCCTGCAGTTCAGGGATGGCTGCTGTCCAGCTTGTCCTATCGCTGTTTGCTCCTGGTGATGAACTGATTGTACCGGAGGATTTATACGGCGGCACGTATCGTCTGTTCAAGGTATACGGCGATACATACAATATTAAGCCGCGGTACTCGCCTTTTACATCGGTTGAGGAAGTAGAAGGACTGATTAATGAAAACACAAAGGCGCTGTTTATTGAAACACCGACAAACCCTCTTATGCAGGAAATCGATCTTGTTGCTTATAATCAACTGGCGAAAAAGCATGATTTATTATTAATCGTCGATAACACATTCTACACGCCGTACTTCCAGCGTCCGATTGAGCTTGGGGCGGATATCGTTTTGCACAGTGCGACAAAATACATCGGCGGTCATAATGACGTGTTAGCGGGCCTTGTGGTTGCCAAAGGTTCAGAACTTTGCGAAAAGCTCGGCTATATTCATAACGGTGCGGGTGCTGTCCTGTCACCAATGGATGCGTGGTTAATTATCCGCGGGCTTAAAACACTTCATCTTCGCCTAAAGCAGCATGATGCGAATGCGAAAAAGATCGCTGCTTATTTAGAACAAGAAGAGCTAGTGACAGATGTGCTGTATACAGGAAAAGGCGGTATGCTGTCATTCCGCGTGAAGGATGCCAAACTTGTCGATCCGTTCCTGCGCAATTTAAAGCTCATTATCTTTGCCGAAAGCCTCGGCGGCGTGGAAAGCTTTATTACGTACCCGGCGACACAAACACATGCCGATATCCCTTATGAAGAGCGTGTTGCCCGCGGTGTATGCGACCGCCTGCTTCGTTTTTCTGTCGGGATCGAGGAAGCGGATGATTTAATTGCTGATTTGAAGCAGGTGTTTGCTGTACTGCGTGCGGAGGTGCACG
>DEQA01000317.1:3718-4372 GCA_002359075.1 Planococcaceae bacterium UBA3378 | reverse complement strand
ACAAATGCCGTTTTGACATCAAACATATTAAAATATTCACACGTCGTTTCAGCTAAAGCGATTTCGTCATCAACAATTAAACAATCAAATTTCATCATCAATCTCCTAGAAAAAGATTTTCCTACTTGTTTAACAGGATATGAACAGTATACATGAATTCGAATAACCAAGTGTAAATTTATGGATACAAAAAAACCAACCCTTGAAACGCCTATAGCAAGATCATTTCAAGGGTTTCGGTTATTCTTTTAACACCAGCCATACTACCCGCTTCACAACGGAGACAGTGTAGGCGGGAGTACAAGTGGTGTTGATGATTTTCAGTCATTAGCTAATTTCCTGCTTTAGCAGCTCTATCCACCAGCGTATGGATTTATTTTTGATCAGTGCTGAAATAAAAACAGTTGCTATGGAAGCTGTAAAAGTCAGCTGAATGTAATTATTGAATACTTATATTAATTTTTATGCTTCAACAAAATTTCCATTCAAAGCTGCAACAGATTGTTTTAACGATTCTATGATTCCTTCAATATGCTGCACTTCTGTATATGGTGAGATTGTAACTAACTTAGCTGCTGCAATCGGTACAGGCTGTTGTGTGTCACAAGCTAATACCGTGCATACGCGGGTCGTATCGCCAAAAAATACTTCATC
>DEQA01000317.1:0-3646 GCA_002359075.1 Planococcaceae bacterium UBA3378 | reverse complement strand
TGGGCAGCTGTTTTTAACCCTGCCTGTTCTTTTTGCCATCCGTTTCCTTCTGGATAGTAGCGGAATACAGTAATCGGTCCAATATTGTGCGGGTTCACTACTTGAAGACCGATATCCGCTTTTTCCAGCTGCTGACGAAATGCCAAGTTTACTCGTACATAATTAGCTAAAAGCGTCTGGTAGCCTTCTTTTCCGAAAGCTGTCAATGCTGCATAAATCGCAACTGAACTGCCCATACGTGAACATTCAAGCGTATAGCCTGTATGGTATGCGCCGTAACCACGATTTCCTACATATGGCGTATCAAAATCTTCTAAATCAAGCAGCCCTAAACTGCTGCCTTCCTTCACTAAAAAGAGACTTGTTAAATAAGGTGTTTGCCCAAGCTTATGGAAATCAAAGCATAAAGAGTCCGCTAAATGTATAGGCTGCATGCGCTGCTTAAGTTGCTGCAGACTTTCAAGTACCTCCTGCTCAAACTGCAGTGGATTATTTGTAAAATCATAATCATTGAAAAAGGCATAAAAACCGCCAAATGCTGAATCTGCATGAATGTGTATTGGTTTTAAATGATAACGCTGCTCCATTGTTGTGGCAATTTCTTTAATCGATACAATATCATCAATCCCAAAACTATCTGTCGTCCCGGTAGTTGCTGCGATGTATACCGGAATACCGCCTTTTGCAATAACTTCTTCAAGACGGAGCTGCAGATCTTCCATATCCATTGAATGATCATCTTTTGCTTTTACACGAATCAGATGGTTGCTTCCAATACCTACTGCTTCTACTGATTTTAATAAGCTATAATGAGCATTTTCCGAAGCAAAGCAATATAAATTATTAGGGATGCCTTCTTCCTTTGCCTGTGGGAATTGTTTAGCGATCGTTAGACGCAGCCCGCTGAAGACTGCCCCTTGCCCGCCCCAAGTAGTATAGCCAAAGCTTTTCGTAAAATCATAACCAACAAGCTTAGACATCATGGACACAACCTTCACTTCACACTCGGCTGCTGCTGGGCCATACACATCCCATAAGCTATTACTATTCAGCAATGAACTCGTTAAGTGACCTAATATACCGGGAACGCTTGTCAATGGTATTCCATTCGTTACATAGTTATGTGTTTGATAGGGATGCCCCTTCATCAGTTTCGCTAAATCATCCACTACTTTTTCTATAGAAGAACCCGTCTGCGGAACATTATGCTGTTCCATTAATTCCTGATAAAATGCCGGAGATTTTTCTTCCTGTTCACCAAGAATTGTTTTGTCTGGATGTTTCATTTCATCTAAAGAAGTAAAAATTTTATTTACTTGCTGTAAAATGTAGTCTCTCTGAATATGATTGCCGTCCTCACTTTGAAATAACCGCTGTACCTTTTTCATCATTATGACTTCAAACCTTCCGTCTTCAATTAGGTATTTCTACACAAGACATAATTATAGCAAATTAAAACCATATTACTATATTTATCTTTTAAAAAATAACTACATTGGAATAAAAAGCGAAAATAATAACTCCCTTTTACATTTTTATACTTATAAAAATAGCTATTCAACCTCCCTGTAAAAGGAGAACTTTATATTTGCAGTTAGTGATACGGGGTTGGTTGCAACATTAATTTATTGTAAAATAAAGTGGTTATTATTTACTATAAAATCCAAAGGAGAAATTATATAATGGAGTTTTCATGGGAGAATGTCTTACACAAAATTAGAAAAAACGTTTCAAAACCAAGTTACGAAACATGGTTTACATATACAAGCGCAGAAGTCGGTGAAAATACATTGACTATTTTTTCCCCTAATGCCTTTGCTAATGATTGGTTAGAAAATCATTACGGAGATATGATTTCGACTATTATACAGGACATAACCGGAAAAGCTTATGACCTCCATTTTGCAATTAAACAGTTTGAAGAAAACGACAACATTCAGAATAGCACTTCAAACTACGATAGTACCTACGAGCTGACAAATAATCAAAATACACTGTTAAAAAGCCAACAGGAAAAAATTGAGGAGCTAGAGAAACGTATTCAAATTTTGGAACAAAAATTAGGCTTATAGATTTCCACTCTTTAATATTTCACTTTTCTAAAGGATATAACTGACATGTAAAGAATACATATGCCCGTGGGTTGCCCTTCATCTATGCCAAACATTCAGACAGAAAAAATCACCCCGATTATTAGATGATCTTCCTAACAATGGGGGTGATAGTGCAAAGCCAATCGATTGGAATGTTTGACGGCATTCATAATAATAAATAACTCAATACGTTAATAAAAAACTTTATATAAAAGTCTTCCTAATTCAGCAATATAATATCTATTTATCTATAAGCAACTATTCTGAGGATGAATACAGCTGCATTAACCTTATCGTCAGCTTCTTAAACCGCTCCAGCTTCCTCAGTTCCGCTACGGTGAGTCAATGAAAAAAGTAATTTTTCCGTCTCATTTTTTGAATCCACAAGATTTTTTGCTTCATACAGCAGTTTTTCCATCGTTTGTAGTTCGTCATCACTAATTCCCAGCAGTTCTTCAAACATCTCAACAGATTCTTGGGAGATAAATTCAATTTCTTTAATGGCAGCCATAATTTGCTGAGAGCTTGATGATAACTCTTCTGTACTTGCAGATGAATTTATATTGTTATCAGCAATAACCTTTGTAGAAGATACAATTTTTTCAAACATCGATCCCACTTCAAAAATTAACGTATGCGTTTCTGCAAATTCTTCCGTTCCTTTTGACATTGATTTTACCACTCTGTCTGTCTCTTCTTGAATATTTTTTACAATATTCGACACTTCGAAAGCAGATGCACTCGACTGACCAGCTAATTTGCGCACTTCATCAGCTACGACGGCAAATCCTTTACCGTGTTCACCGGCACGTGCTGCTTCAATAGCGGCATTTAATGCCAGCAAATTAATTTGCTCTGAAATCCCTGTAATGACTTTAACAATCATCCCAATTTCGTGCGATCTTTCTCCTAGTGTCTTGATCGCATCAAATGTTGTATTGATCGTATGATTAAACTGCTCCATCTTTTCAATAGAAGTTTTTAACTTCTCGTCCCCTTGTTGCGTCAACTGTAGCGTAGTATTGGATTGCTCTGAAATTTGGTTTGACCTGATGGATAAGTCTTCGATTGCTACTGTCATATCTTCCATAGACACAGTACTTTCTTCAATGGCTGTTAATTGTTTCTGCAGCCCTATACCTACTTCATCTATTGCAGCTCTTACAATATCAGCCTTCTCTGCAGCGTATTCCCCGTGTGCAGCGAGTTCTCCGCCTTTTTCATTCACTTTATTTGTAAATAGTAAAAAACGTTCTTTTATATGATTTATAAATCCTATGAATTCCTTAAAAACAGAATCAAACTGTTTCTCATCCGTTTGAAAAGAGTCATTCTTTTCCATTAATTTCTTCATTTCATTTATAACATCATCATTTATATAAGAATGACGTTTGAGCAAAAAATATCTATAAGCAAAATACACAGATGTACATAATAAAATTACAATAATACCTAGCATGATTGCTTGCATTATTAAAAGTCCCCTATTCTACTATTTATGGATCATAAGAAAAGCACATTCGCGCCCGTTTAGCCATGACAAGCGCTGGAGA
>DEQA01000200.1:24783-29403 GCA_002359075.1 Planococcaceae bacterium UBA3378 | reverse complement strand
AAAAGAGGTGTTGCCAATAAAGCGTCGGCTATCCTCAGCGGGGGTGCGCCTCAACATAACGGGTAAGATGCCTTTTTTGCTTTGTTCGTCAGCTTTTTATGGGTGAAATGCTAAGCGATATTTCAAGTTGTCGCGCTGATTAGGTATCATACTTTGTCTCACTTCATAATATGGTAGAAACATGCTCCTGAATGGAGGGATGACAATCAGCATTTTAAACAAGGCTAAAAGCTACCGTGAAGAAGAAAATCGCTTGAAATGGGAAGGAACGTTTGCAGAGTATTTGGAGATTGTGAAGGAGCGCCCTGAAGTTGCCCAAACAGCGCATTCGCGGGTGTACAGTATGATTAGAAGTGCAGGGATAGAAGAAAGAGACAGTCAGAAGATGTTCCAATTTTTCGGCAAGGAAATTTTCGGACTGGAAACAGCACTGGAACGATTAGTGGAGGAGTATTTTCATCCGGCAGCGAGAAGACTCGATGTCCGGAAACGGATATTGCTATTGATGGGTCCTGTAAGTGGTGGGAAATCAACCATTGTCACATTGCTGAAACGAGGCTTGGAGCAATATTCCCGTACAGATGAGGGGGCTATTTATGCCATTAAAGGCTGCCCGATGCATGAAGATCCACTTCATCTTATTCCGCATCATTTACGGGATGATTTTTATGAAGAGTATGGCATACGGATAGAAGGCAGCTTGTCGCCGCTGAATACAATGCGTCTAGAGCAGGAATATGACGGCCGTATTGAAAACGTCATAGTCGAGCGTATTTTCTTCTCGGAAGACAAACGTGTCGGCATCGGTACGTTTACCCCATCAGACCCTAAGTCACAGGATATTGCGGATTTAACAGGAAGTATTGATTTTTCAACGATTGCAGAATATGGATCTGAGTCAGACCCTCGTGCCTATCGTTTTGATGGGGAGCTGAATAAGGCGAATCGGGGCATGATGGAGTTTCAGGAAATTTTAAAGTTAGATGAAAAATTCCTTTGGCATCTATTGTCTTTAACCCAAGAAGGAAATTTCAAGGCCGGGCGTTTCGCGCTGATTAGTGCGGATGAGTTGATTGTTGCTCATACGAATGAGACAGAGTACCGCTCTTTCATTTCCAACAAAAAGAATGAGGCCCTTCATTCCAGAATTATTGTCATGCCTATTCCTTATAATTTAAAGGTGAGCCAGGAGGAGCGCATCTATAAAAAGATGATCAAGGATAGTGATATGGCAGATGTGCATATTGCGCCACATGCTTTAAAAACAGCTGCTATTTTTTCCGTATTGACAAGGCTGGAAACACCGAAGAAGCAAGGCATTGATTTAGTAAAGAAGATGCGTCTGTATGATGGAGAAAGCGTCGAAGGCTATAATGCGGTTGATGTGGAAGAGCTGAAAAAGGAATATCCGACAGAGGGCATGCACGGCATAGATCCGCGTTATGTCATTAATCGGATATCTTCAGCCATTATCAGAAAAGAGGTACCGTCTATCAATGCATTGGACGTCCTTCGTTCACTGAAGGACGGACTCGATCAGCATGCATCGATTTCTGCGGAGGACCGGGAAAAATATATGAATTATATCGCGGTTGCCAGAAGAGAATATGATGAAATCGCGAAAAATGAGGTCCAAAAAGCGTTTGTGTATTCCTATGAAGAATCAGCAAAAACGCTGATGAACAACTATCTTGATAATGTAGAAGCTTACTGTAATAAAAACAGGATACGTGACCCTCTTACAGGAGAGGAAATGAATCCAGATGAAAAATTAATGAGGTCTATTGAAGAGCAGATCGGTGTTTCGGAAAACGCGAAAAAAGCATTTCGCGAGGAGATTTTAATCCGGCTTTCGGCATTTGCCCGAAAAGGGAAGCGATTCGAATATGATTCCCATGAAAGATTAAGAGAGGCCATTCAAAAGAAAATGTTTGCGGATTTGAAAGACGTCGTGAAAATTACGACTTCCTCAAAAACGCCTGATGAATCACAGCTGAAAAAGATTAATGAGGTAATTGCCACATTGATTGATGAGCACGGCTATAACTCTACATCTGCAAACGAATTATTGCAGTATGTAGGCAGTCTGCTAAATCGTTAAATGGTGTAACGGAGTGTCCAATGATTTTTTGGGCGCTCTTTTTTCTTACTTAAAATAATCGCAAAAATCAGAAAAATATTCATAGTATATAAAAAGCGCACCTTCTAACATAGGGCCTTTTTGGTTGGAAAGCTGGACAATAAAAGGATGGAGGAAGATAAAAATGAGTGAAAATCAATATAACCGTTACGTCGTCTCTAAAGAAGATTGGTCACTCCATCGTAAAGGCCACCAGGATCAGCAGCGTCATATGGAAAAGGTAAGAGAAGCGATTAAAAATAATTTACCGGATTTGATCAGCGAAGAAAGCATTATTATGTCCAATGGACGGGAAGTATTGAAAATTCCGATCCGGTCATTGGATGAATATAAAATTCGTTACAATCACGAGAAAACAAAGCATGTAGGCCAAGGAAAAGGCGATAGTAAAGTTGGTGATGTATTAGGCCGGGATGGAGGCGAGCAAAAGCAAGGCCAGGGACGCGGCAAGGAGGCAGGGGATACACCCGGCGAAGATTATTATGAAGCGGAAGTAAGTCTGGAAGAAGTAGAAAATATGCTATTTAGCGAACTGGAGCTGCCAAACCTGCAGCAAAAAGAAACAGCGGATATAACGACGGAAAAAATTGAATTTAATGATATTCGAAAAAAAGGGTTAATGGGCAATATCGATAAGAAACGGACCATTCTTTCAGCCATCCGGCGTAATGCGATGAGCGGGGAGGCGAAGATTGCGCCGATTCAAAATGATGATCTCCGCTTTAAAACATGGGATGAGGAGGTAAAACCGGAATCCCGGGCAGTAGTGCTTGCGATGATGGATACAAGCGGCTCCATGGGGCAGTTTGAAAAATATTGTGCAAGGAGTTTTTTCTTCTGGATGACCAGATTTCTGCGTTCCAAATATGAAACGGTGGAGATTGCATTTATCGCCCATCATACAGAAGCGAAGGTCGTGACAGAGGAGGAATTTTTCACAAAAGGGGAAAGCGGCGGAACGATGTGCTCGTCAGCCTACGCAAAGGCCCTTGAATTGATTAAGGAAAAATACAGTCCGGCAAAATATAACATTTATCCTGTTCATTTTTCGGATGGGGAAAACTTGTCATCAGACAATGAAAAATGCCTGCAATATGTCCAGGAGCTGATGAAAATATCGGGTATGTTCGGTTACGGTGAAGTCAATCCACATGGCCGCTATTCTACTATGATGTCTAATTACCGGAAGATTGATCATCCGCATTTCCGTCATTACATTTTAAAAAAGAAAAGCGATGTATACCCGGCGTTAAAGGCTTTTTTCAAAAATGAGGCCCCTTCTATGTAGGGAGGGAAGATCTCAATGACTGAGGGGGGAGATAGTTGATGGAAAAGGAATTGTACCGGGCTATCGAGGAAATCACCGAAATTGCGAAAGGCTTCGGCCTCGATTTTTATCCCATGCATTATGAAATTTGTCCGGCTGATATTATTTATACAATCGGGGCATACGGCATGCCTACACGGTATACCCATTGGAGCTTCGGGAAACAGTTTCACCGGATGAAGCTTCAATATGATCTAGGCTTAAGTCAAATATACGAGCTTGTCATCAATTCCAATCCGTGTTATGCCTTTTTGCTCGATACGAATACGCTTATCCAAAACAAGCTCATCATCGCACATGTTCTTGCCCATTGTGATTTCTTTAAAAATAATATTCGGTTCTCCAACACAAGGCGGGATATGGTGGAAAGTATGACCGCTACAGCAGAAAGGATTGCCCATTATGAGCTGCTGTATGGAAAAGATGAGGTGGAACAGTTTATTGATGCTGTACTTTCCATCCAGGAACATATTGACCCGTCTATTTTAAGGCCAAAGCAGCTAATGGAAAATTATGATCTGGAAGCGGAAGAGGAAGAAATATACGTTTCGAAAACAGCGTATGATGACCTTTGGGGCCTGGATGACGATAAAAAGAAGGAAGAGCTTCCGAAAAGCAGGAAAAGGAAGCTCCCTCCAAAGCCGGAGAAGGATTTGCTGTTATTCATTGAGCAATTCAGCAGGGAATTAGAAGATTGGCAGCGGGACATTTTAACGATGATGCGGGAAGAAATGCTGTACTTCTGGCCGCAGCTCGAAACAAAAATCATGAATGAGGGGTGGGCGTCCTTTTGGCATCAGCGCATTTTGCGTGAATTAGATTTAACACCGGCTGAAACGATTGAATTTGCGAAGCTGAATGCAGGAGTCGTCCAGCCGTCAAAGACAACGATTAATCCGTACTATCTAGGGCTGAAAATCTTTGAAGATATTGAGAGACGGTATGACCAGCCGACAAAAGAGATGCAAAAAGCAGGGATTAAGCCGAACTCCGGACGTGAGAAAATCTTTGAGGTACGGGAGATTGAATCGGATATTTCCTTTATCCGCAACTATTTGAAAAAGGAGCTGGTAGAGCAGGAGGACCTTTATTTATTCGAGAAAAAAGGCAACGAGTACCGGATAACCGACAAGGATTACGAACATGTCCGTGA
>DEQA01000200.1:6403-24632 GCA_002359075.1 Planococcaceae bacterium UBA3378 | reverse complement strand
CGTCCTGTTCATCTTGAAACATGGATAGAAGATAAACCAATGCTTTACTCCTATGATGGGAAGAAGATTTACCGGAGTGTTAAGTAAACAGGAGAAACGATGCGCCGGGAAGCCTATGGGCACCCGGTGCATCGTTTGGTTTTAAAAGACAATAGAATAGGCGTAATCGATTATGAAAGCTTAAATTGCTTTGTTATTTTATCCAACTTCCGTGCGTTTTGACTCAGCCCTGTTGACACTGTATGAACATTTTGCATTGCAGCAGATTGCTGCTCTGTTGCAGTGGAGATCTTCTGCAAATTAGCTGAGGTTTGCTCAGTCGCCCTTGCAATTTCGTTAATGGAAGCTGAGACCTCTTCGGCACTTGCTGAAATTTGCTGGGACGTTGCGGATACTTCCTCGACTTGTGTAGTCAACGTAGCAACATTGGTTGTGATTTCCCCGAAGGCTGTTCCCGCTTTTTGAATAACTTCCACACCTTCCGAGACAGAGTCGAGCCCCGCGGAAACAGCCTGCTCTACATTTTTCATATCATGATGGATATTTCCTATTAAGGTTACGATTTGTTCTGCCGATCGCTTTGACTGCTCAGCAAGCTTTCTTACCTCATCAGCCACCACGGCAAAGCCTTTTCCGTGTTCGCCAGCGCGGGCAGCTTCAATGGCTGCATTAAGTGCCAATAAATTTGTTTGCTCTGTAATGGCTGTAATGACTTTTGTGATTTCGCCAATTTCATCAGTCTGCTCACTGAGTTTCTGAGTTAAGTGTGAAATGGTTCTTGTCGATTCATTAATCGTATTCATTTGCTGCTGGGCTGTAATGATAGTTTCTTTACCAAAATCAGCTGTTTCATTCATATCGAGAGTATTTTGATGCAGCAGCTGAGTAGCTTCTGCAATTCGTTGAATACCAATCGCCGTCTCGTCCATCGCTTGGGCAATTTCCTTTGTAGACTGTGACATGCTGCCAGCTGCCTGTGATGTTTCAGCAATACTTACGGATACTTCCTCGGTGGAAGCAGTAATAGAAGCAGTAGCACTCAACAGTGTATTTGCCGACTCATTGACATCGGTTGAGCTTCCTTGAAGGTCAGAAATGATTTTCTGGAAATTATGCTTCATTTTATTGAATTCAGTTACGAGACTGCCGATTTCATCATTGTTTTTATGGATATAGTTCGGTCTTGATAAATCTCCTGCTGCAACAATAGAAGCCTGTTCTACTACTTGAGACAGCGGTCTTGTGATAGAACGTCTGACCAAAACCATATACGTTGTCACAATCACGATAATGATAATAAAAGAAATACCAGAGACGATAAATGAAAGAAGGGTAGCATCATTGACGTCACCTGTTAAAGAAGTAAGATCTTTTTGCTGATAGGCGACCATTTCATCTGTTAGGCTGCTCATTGCCTCCTTTACTTCCATATATTCATCAGTTAGACGTTTACGGGTGATATCTTCTTCAGAATTTGCAGCAGATGCGGTAATGTTGCTGACATAACTCTGGATTGTTTTATGATAGTCCGACAATTTACCGATATGGCCTTGCATTGCGCTGGATGGAGCAATACGGGAAAGCTCCTTAATGTCAGCTGTTAATTGGTCGCTATAATTAGACAGCGATTCTAGATTACCTTTTGACGGTTCAGTTATATACAATGATACATACATTCCTTGATTGGCAAGGGCAGCCTCGATCGATTGTGTTAAATGCATTTGAACTACCTGTGTATCAATCGCTTCTTCTACTTTACGGTCTATAGAGAAAAATTGGAAAGCAGCAAAGCCTAAAGACAACAAAGCAAGAAACTCGACAGTTAAAAATCCGATATTGATTTTTTTTCTTACTGACATAGTATCCTCCTGAAATAGTATTGTTAAAAAATATATTTGCATCTAATTATATCTTTTTTCTTTATTTGGAAAATATCTTTTACATGGTCTATTCCTCCTGTTTATTTATATAAATAGGCGCTTTTCAGTAATATTTACTGAGTATAGGTAGTTTATCCTATATGATAGCGGAATAATTTAATAGTGAATGTTTTCGTCTCTATCTCATATCAAATGCACACGTATCATAGGAGAAGAACCCGTCTAGGAAAGATGTTCCGGTAGAAAGAAATTTACTGAACCGTCTTTTTTTAGTACAGGCTTTTTTATTAAGCTCAGCAGGGGGGAGAGTACGTGTTGAAAGAAAGGTTGGAAAGACAAGAAAATATATCGACCGCATTGCTTTTTAAATAGGGGTCATTCATTGAGGAAATATGAAAGGATTGTGCTGATTAGGCGAAAAGTATGTATGAAGAGCCAGGCGTATATGGAGAATTTGGGAGGAGGATGCCGATGTAAAGACGGAGAGGCATTTATTTGAAACGAAAGAGAGGACGCATTCATACTTGAAGACGCAATCCAAGCGATTGGCGGGCTTTGACATTACAAACGTCCACGGATGATCTTTGAAGTAAATGATTCCTTTCTCTTTTAAATCACAGCCCTGTCAAATAGGATTTCTTTTTCAGAGGAAAGAAAGGGAGCATGTAACATAGCCCCTTTCCACTTTAAGTTTGTTTTCTAATGGTGTTTCTCTTCTCTCATAGCATCCATTTTTGTTGGATGCACCGTGCCGAATGGATGTTGGGGAGGGGCGTAAATTGAGTAAAGTTTTAACGGGATGTTCCCGGTGTTTGTAACGTTATGCCATGTGCCGGCTGGTACTATGATCGCATCATCTTCCTGTATGTTTCTCACAAAATTCAGGTGTTCTTTTGTACTACCCATTTGAACAATACCCTGCCCTTGCTCAATGCGGAGGAACTGATCGACAGTTGGATGTATTTCGAGTCCGATATCTTCTCCAGGATTCAGACTCATTAACGTTACCTGCAGATGCTTTCCTGTCCATAAAGCTGTTCGATACGTATGATTATGTTTGGCAGCCTGGTGTATATTTATGACAAATGGTTTTGGTCCGTAATCTTTCATTCTTACTGGCCTTGTATGCATTGTTTGCTGCGGATCATTCCAATGGTTATAGACATTCTGCCCATGCCCATAGTTTGCTGTCGCCCCGTAATGGTACATAGGTGTATAAGTAGATGCAGGATATAGGTGTTGAGGGCCATACATCCAAGGGTTACGATACATACTTTCCCATCCTTTCTTGAATAGCTAATTTTATCGTATGCAGAATGGGAGCAGAACGTACTTATCGGATGGTGCCCCATGTATAGGCTTATCTTTTTCTTCATACAAGGGAAGAGCGTTTGAATTGAAAGGAAGTAATCCATAAAGCAGAGGAATAGCTTCGTAAGAAAAGACTGAACGATAAGAGATTTAAAAAACTTCCTAAAAATTGTATAGTTAATAGGTTAACATAAAAAGCTGAGTAGCAATGGTTCATACTGCAATCTAACAGGACAGAGAGCAATTGCGCCTCTTTATAAAGGTGGGATGAACATAATGAATATGCAATCCTATGGCAAATTAGGAAAAAGGTTAATCTACTCGAGTATACTTTCCGCTATGATCCTGCTTCTGTTTATCATTACAGCTACCGTATGGATCCGACAATCCCTGGATGAAAATATAAAAGGGCAGCGAGTATTAGACAGTATTGATGGAGATTATAATCTTATGTTTAAATCAATCATCGATCAAGAAACAGGTCAACGGGGATATAACCTGACGGGGGATGAGGAATTTTTGGAGCCATATCATAAAGGGGAGGAAGTATTTAAGGAAAGTACAGAAAAACTCCTTCAAAAAGCGGCGCACTTTTCCCTATTGTATACGGAAATTAAAAAGGCGATCGATATAGGCACATACTGGCGTGAGCATTACGGCAGTGTATTAGTGGATCTTGCCCAAGCCGGCGTGCAGCCCAGCAAGAGCTTGATGCAGGAAGCAAAGGGTGTGCTCGATGAATTCCGCCAAGTATCGACTGATTTTTCTGTACATATTGAGCAGCAACGAAGTGTTGTAAGGGAAAAAATGAAAACACGAATCAAATGGACTCTTGCCTCTTTAGTGCTGACTAGCTCGTTTATTATTTGCATAAATCTACTCTTTAATATAAGGGTACTAAAATCGATCGTAAGGCCCATTATCCAGCTCGATGATTGTGTAACGTACTATGCGAAGCACGAATTTACAAAGCCCATTCCCGCCTATAAAGGAAAGGATGAATTATCAGCATTAATTTCCAATATTGATAGGATGAGGGCAGAGCTGGCTGTCAGCATTGATATGCTTGAAACGGAGGCTCACCATGATGTATTGACAGGACTTTTCAACAGACGGTATTTTAATATCGCTTTGGAGAAAGAATGGGCAATGGCTAAACGAACTTCCGGAAGTGTATCGCTCTTGTTAATGGATATAGACCATTATAAAAATTTTAATGATACGTATGGACATCTGGCTGGAGATGAGTGTCTGAAAGTCATATCGAATGTGCTGAATTCCTATAATGTCGATCGTGTAAGCATAGCAGCAAGGTATGGCGGGGAAGAGTTTGCCATATTGCTTAATAACCAGAAGGAACACGAAGTACGTCTTTTAGCAGAGGAGGTAAAAAAAGCTGTAATGAATTTAGAAATACCCCATCATTCCTCCGCAACCCATCAATTTGTCACCGTTAGTGTAGGAGCTGCCACAATTAAGCCGGGAGGGGATCAAATATCTGAGGATCTGATTGAATTAGCAGACCAGGCGCTATACTATTCAAAACAAAATGGCCGCAATTGTATAACCTATTTCGGGGAATCCGATAGAGGAAATCAATCCTCCAAACAAAAGAAATGAGGGATACGATGTCTACTAAACCGCATTATTTTTTTGCTGTTCGACTGCCTGATCCAGTAAAACAAATGATCCATGATCAGATCATGGAGACTGCTGCCACTTTTCGGTTTAAACGTTGGGTACATAAAGCGGATTACCATATTACGCTTGCTTTTCTTGGTTGGGTAGAAGAGGAGAGGCTGTCCGCTGTGATTCAGTTAGTAGGAGAGGCTTTAAAAGAAAAAGGAAACTTTCCGCTGCGCATAGAGAGTCTCGGTATATTTGGGAATAAGCAATCTCCAAGGATTTTCTGGGCGGGAGTAAACGAGGAGAGCCAATTATATGAGCTGCAGAAAACGGTGTATCAGCAGTGTACAGCAGCTGGCTTTATATTGGAGAGCCGCCCCTATCACCCACATATCACCTTAGCCAGGAAATGGGCGGCTGATAGTGAATTTACCTCTGCACTGTTGGTACAAAATAATCCATTTCAGAAAAATCCTTTATCCTTTTATGTGAATGAAATTGTATTATATAAAACAAATATAGAAAACACGCCTAAATATGAGCCGATTGTAAGCTTTCTGTTGAAGTGACAGGAAAAGCGGGAAAGAACAAGCCTATCTAAAAAGGAAGACCCTCTGTTATAATAGAGCCGAATGGTAACATGCAGGAGGAACAACAATGACAAATAACGATATTTTAATTCGCTTACGGTATGCATTGGATATAAAAAACGTGGATATGGTGGAAATTTTTAAGCTTGGCGGCATGCACTTTACAAAAGAAGAGGTAATGAACATGCTGATCAAGGTAAAAGAGGACGAGGAGGCACCGGAAAACTTTTTAAAGGTGAACAATAAAACGCTGGAAGCCTTTTTGAATGGATTCATTACTTTCAAACGCGGCCCGCAGAAGGATAAAGACGGTAATGTGAAAGAACCAATGCCGGTATCAGGCAAGGAGAGCGCGAATAATATGATGCTGAAGAAGGTGAAGATTGCTCTTCAGCTGACAAGCGAGGATGTGCTCGATCTGCTTTATGAAGGCGGCGTCACAGTATCCAAAGGTGAGCTGGGAGCGATTCTCCGCAGTCCGGAACATAAAAACTACAAAGAATGCGGCGATCGATTTGCCCGCAACTTCCTAAAGGGACTGACAATGAAATACCGGGGATAGGCGATAAAAGAAGAAGGTACGGAAATGAGCATGAAGCCATTTCCGTACCTTTTTTGCAGGGCTGATTATTTATTTTTATTTGACTGCTGATTTTTATCATGGTTTGTTTTGTTATCTTTATTTTTCAGCTTTGCATCGAATTCCTCGGCAAACTCTGCTGTATTGTCCTCAGGATTTCGGTCGTGGCTTGTTGTATTACGGTGCAGATGTTTATATGTTTCAAAAGGGTTATGTGTTCGTTCATTCAGCGTTTTTCTATTGTTTTTGCTCATGGATTATCACCTCCTAGTGCTAATTTGTGCAGGAAGAAGGTTTTTATAAGGCTCTTTTAAAATTCAACAATGATCGGTAATAACAGCGGTTTTCTCTTCGTATGGGTGAAGATATACTGACCGACTGCTTTTTTTAAAGCCTGCTTCATCGCAAATATATTGGGCTCTTTAAAGTTCTCGATCGTCTCTTTTACAAGATCGGCAAGCGTGTTCATTAGTTCCTCGGCTTCCTTGGCATATACAAAGCCGCGGGAAATAATGTCGGGAGCGGAAATCAGGGAGGCATCTGTCTTGCTGACTGTGACGACAAGAACAAGCATACCGTCTTCAGAGAGCTGCTTGCGGTCCCGCAGCACGACTTGTCCCACCTCACCGATTCCGTAACCGTCCACATACGTATCACCGGCTGTAATCTGTCTTGTTTGCCGGGCTGTACGGTCCTGTATATCCACGACATCGCCGTTTCGTAAAATGAATGTATTGCCCTCTTCTACCCCAACCGTTTCTGCCAATTGGCGATGCAGATGGAGCATCCGGTATTCCCCGTGAATGGGAATAAAGTATTTTGGCTTCATTAATGTCAGCATCAGTTTCAGATCTTCCTGATAGCCATGTCCGGAAACATGCATTCCTGTAACGCTTGCAGAGCCATAGATGACATGTGCCCCAAGCTGAAATAAATGGTCTATCACACGCGATACGTCCTTTTCATTCCCTGGTATGGGGGAGGCAGCCAAAATGACCGTATCACCGGGATGTACTTTCACATCCCTATTGCTTCCGGTAGAAAGACGGGAAAGGGCAGCAAGCGGCTCGCCTTGGCTTCCTGTACATAAAATAGCTATTCTCTCAGATGGAATTTCCTGCACGTCCCATGCATTCACGAGCATCCAGTCAGGTATTTGCAAATAGCCGCGTGCTCTTGCAACCTGTACAACATTGACCATGCTGCGTCCCAATAGGGCAAGTTTTCGGTTTGTCTTCATACACGCATCGACTACCTGCTGAATCCGGTTAACATTAGAAGCGAAGGTGGATATGAAAATTTTCTGCTTGGCTTTTAGAAAAGCATCTTCGAGATGGGTACCGACCAGCATCTCGGATGGTGTCATACCCGGGCGTTCTGCATTGGTACTTTCGGAAATAAGAGCAAGTACACCTTCGTCTCCTATTTTGGCCATTTTATGAATATCCGATGCTTGGTCATTTACAGGAGTTAAGTCGAATTTAAAGTCCCCTGTGTGAATGACCTTTCCTTCGGGCGTATCAAAAACAATCCCTAAACAATCAGGGATACTGTGGCTGACTCGAAAGAAACTGACATCAATTTCCCCGAAAGTAAGTTCAGAGTCAGCAGTCACAATATGCAGCTCTGATTCACGGAGGATTTTATGTTCCTTCAGCTTCATTTCAACGAGGCCTAATGTGAAATTTGTCGCATAAACGGGGATGTTCAGTTTCTTTAGAAAATAAGGAATCCCACCGATATGATCTTCGTGTCCGTGTGTGACAATTAATGCTTTAACCTTCTCCTTGTGCTCAAGCAAATAATTCATATCCGGGATGATTAAGTCAACACCAAGTATGTTATGCTCGGAGAACTTTGCACCGCAGTCAACAATGATCATGTCCTCCCCATACTGAATGACATACATATTTTTGCCGATTTCATTTATCCCGCCTAAAGCAAGAAACGATAGTGTATTTTGTAAGCTGCTCAAATGTATCCTCCTTTATTTCAAACATTCATTCCTATCTTAGTGTTAGTATTACTTTGCGTGTTTACTCTATACAGGAACGTTGAAAGTTACCAAATTTGCAGGCAGTCTTCGGCCATGAAAAAAGGCGGTCTAGAAAGCATCTACTCTCCGGACAGCCTATGGGAAATTTTAAAAAACCTTTTTTGTGTCCCGATCTTCTTTTAAGATCTCTACAGCTTCCCTAAACCTCAGAGAATGGACAATTTCGCGCTCCCGCAAAAATTTTAAACTATCATTCAGGTCGGTATCATCAGACATATCAATAATCCATTGATAAGTGGCGCGGGCCTTTTCCTCCGCGGCGATGTCTTCGTATAAATCAGCGATAGGATCTCCTTTTGCTTGGATATAGGATGCTGTAAAAGGTACACCGGCAGCATTGTTATAAAAGAGTGCGCGGTCATGATTGACATAGTGCTCCCCAAGTCCTGCCTTTTTTAGATCTTCTGGTTTTGCATCTTTCGTTAATTTATAAATCATCGTAGCGATCATTTCTAAATGGGAAAATTCCTCTGTAGCGATATCCGTCAGCAGACCTACTACCTTGTCAGGAATCGTATAGCGCTGGTTCATATACCGCAGGGCAGCAGCCAGCTCCCCGTCAGCACCACCGTATTGCTCAATTAGATACTTTGCCAGCATTGGGTTGCATTCACTTACCTTTACAGGATATTGAAGCTTTTTCTCGTAATACCACACTGCTGCTTTCCCCCTATTGCTCGTTATTATACTTGCCAGGGCCAAGGTGTTTCATTCCAGCTCCACGGATAGCCGGAAAAGCTTCGTCCGAAATTCATAAGCGGTCCGAATTGTTGTTCGAAATGTTGTTTTAGCTCCATGCTTTTTAACGTCGCTTCATTAAATTGTTTAATCGCCTCTAAATCTTGAGGATGAGTATCGAGATATAAGTTTAGCTCTACGATGACAAAATCGATCGCCTGAATTTCCTCAAGCAGGCTATAAAATTCAGGAGGAAAATTTTTACTCACTACTGCTTCCTCCTCTTGGATTAGGGTTAGGGTATGGGCTGTATAGCTGCGGCCAAAGAGTGCCGTGTCTTAAGGCAAGTTTAGGGGATTGGAATTGAGCAAGGCCAGGTGGCTGGAAACCGATGTATAGCTGGGGTGGTGTGTTGTAGCTTTTCACTTTAATCGGTTTGCATGGGTCAAGGGGGCTGATATAAGGGTACCAATATTTATATTGAGTAAACAAAAAATCCTCCCTTCAATTTGTTCATTATATACAGGGTATGAAAGAGAGGAGGTTTTTATTACAAAACTTTGCTTTCATGGAGATAGGGGGTTGAGATATGGATAGTTCTTAAATAATTTACATTTTTTTCTTTTCATTTTCGGTAGAGCACAGTAAAATAGGCGTGGAAAACATGCGGATCCTATAGAACTAATAATGGAGGAAGTAAATGAAAAAGTGGACTAGAAATTTACTGATCGGAACGGGAGCCTATGCGGCCTATTCTATTTTCGCGACGGCTTTTATACGTAATCAGCCCTTCGTAGAAAAACGCTTTTCGGGAAAGGGAATTGCCCTGACATTTGATGATGGGCCCCATCCGGTTTATACGCCGCAGCTTCTTGATTTATTAAAGCGTTATGATGTTAAAGCTACATTTTTTGTCGTTGGGAGCAAAGTAGAAAAGTACCCATATATTATAAAACGAATGAATGAGGAAGGGCATGCTATCGGCATCCATCATTATGAGCATAAATCGAATTGGGTGTTAACACCGCGCCAGTTACAGAAACAGTTGGAGCAGACAGCGGCGGCCATTTCGCACTGTACCGGCAGAAGACCAACTCTGTATCGTCCGCCTTGGGGGCATTTTAATATCACTACACCCTTTATTTCCAAGAACTACAGGACGATTTTATGGTCGCATATTTTTGGAGACTGGAAGATTGAACGGGCGATAACGCTTTATGAAGAGTTACATAATGCTGCAGAGGACGGTGCGGTGTTTCTATTGCATGATTGTGGTAAAACACTGGGGGCAGATGAGGAGGCGCCAAAATATATGCTTGAATGTCTGGCACGTTTTTTAGCAGATTGCCAAGAGAGAAATCTTCCATTTGTACAGCTTGAAGGAACGTACAATGGATGAGTTAGTAAGACAAGTAGAATTATACGGCTACGCTGTCATTATCCTCTCCTTATTTTTGGGCATCGTCGGTGTACCGGCACCAGAGGAATCAATGATGTTTCTTGTCGGCGTGCTTGCCGGCTATGGACAGCTGCAGCTTATAGCAGCCATCTTAAGTACGATGCTGGGTGTCTTTTGCGGAATGGTCGTGGCCTATGGTCTTGGCCGGAAGGTAGGACAGCCGATTCTTTCGAAGTTTGGGAAATATGTAGGGCTGAACGAGGAAAATTGGAGCCGTGTGAGCAAGGGGTACAGCAGGAATGCTTTCCGCACAATTGTATTAGGACTCTATATACCTGGTGTACGTCAGCTGAGCCCTTATTTTGCAGGCATGGCAAAGGTGCCTTTTCGAAAATACTGTTTCTATGCTGCATGTGGAACGATATTATGGACTGTGCCTTTTATAGTTGGGGGATACTATTTAGGAACTGCTTTTCATATCGATCCCATGTATGCACCGTATATTGGCATAGTATTTTTCATATTATTTATTGTTTATGTCCTATGGAAAAAAGGGAAAGCGGGTAGAAATAAGCGACGCGTTAATCAGTGAAAAAAGAGGGGTGGCTATATTGAGAAAAGCACTATTTTTACCGTTCTTAACAATGCAAACAGGCCATCATCAGGTAGCGGATGCTTTAATGGCATTTGTTGACCGGCATATTGAAAATGTAGAGGTAAAAAAAATAGACCTATTACATTATGCAAACCCAGTGATTGAAAAAATCATATCCCAAAGCTATTTAAAATGGATCAGCTATGCACCAGGCATTTTTAATCATGTCTACACAAGGATATACGATCAGCCTGTGGAGGCGCAGCCGAATTTTAAAGTGTATGAGCTTTTATTGAAATACTTGCAGGAGTTATTGAAGGAAGAGCAGCCGGACGTCATTTTTTGTACGCATAGTGTGCCTTCCTATTTATTGAATGTGCTGAAAAAAAGAAAAAAATGCGACATACCGGTCGTCAATGTATATACGGACTTTTTCGTCAGCAAATTGTGGGGGAAGGAACTGATTGACTATCATTTCCTGCCCATGGAAGAAATGAAGGAAACATTATGCAGTTATCATATAGATGAATCACGTATGCTTGTAACAGGCATTCCCATCCATGAGGAGCTTATGCATACGTCTTCCAAGTTTCATACAGGGCAAAATGTTCTCATTGCGGGCGGTAACTGCGGTATTATCGATAACCATTTTCTCTCCGGTCAGCTGAAGAAGGAAAGGAAATTCCATTTTTATGTGTTATGCGGAAATAATGAAAAGCTATACTATAAGATCCTCCATTGGCACCTGCCAAATGTCACGCCGCTTCGCTATATTTCTTCCCGAGCGGAAATGAATGCCCTGTATGAGCAGATGGACGCAATTGTCACAAAGCCCGGAGGAGTGACGGTAAGCGAGGCTCTGCGGAAAAAACTGCCGATCTTTGTGCATTCTGTTTTACCTGGGCAGGAGGAACGGAATTTTACCTACTTACTAAATCGAGGTCTAGCTTTTCCACTGAAACAGCAAGGCTCACTTCAGGATCAACTTGAACAAATTTTGCTGAATGAGCAGGCGATGCAGCATTATAAGCAGGCAGTTAATTTGTATCATGAGCAGCTCGCCATTAAAACGGCAGATGACTTCATCAAGGTCATGCACGGCATCCTCTACGGCAATTTTACACAAACTTTTACAGCCGTTTAGGCTGCTGAAAAAATCTCCACTATCTTTCTTAGAAAAGTCTGTTAGAATAAATACGACTTAGGAAAGAAGAATGGTGAAATGGAAAATGAAAACATTTAAAAAGGTATATATAGAAATTATGAGCGTATGTAATCTGGCCTGTAGCTTTTGCCCGCCAACGCAGCGTGCAAAAGGTCTTATAAAAGTGGAGCAGTTTGAAAAGGTACTGGACCAAATCAGACCTCATACAAAGTACATTTATCTGCATGTAAAAGGCGAACCACTGTTGCATCCCCGCATTGATCAATTGCTAGATGCAGCACACGAGCGCGGTTTTAAGGTAAATATTACGACGAACGGGACACTGATCAAAAAACAGCGTGAAAAATTGCTTGGGAAACCGGCACTCCGCCAAATGAACTTTTCTCTACATAGTTTTGATGGGCATGAAGGTTCTGAAAACAGGGAGAAATATTTAGGTGATATTTTGGCATTCGTCCGGGAAGCCCGGGAGCATAATGTCATTTTTTCATACCGATTATGGAATTTACAGCGTGATGACCAGACTGATGTCGATCGCCGCAAAAATGCCGAGACGCTGGAGATTTTAGAGAAGGAATACGGGCTTGATTTTAAAATTGAGGAGCGGGTAGAGCCAGGAAAAGGTGTGAAAATTGCTCCAAACATCTATTTGAATCAAGATCATGAGTTTAAGTGGCCGAGCCTGCTGGAGCCGGAGTATACAGGAAAAGGCTTCTGCCATGCGCTTCGCAGCCAGGCAGCCGTACTGGTGGATGGAACCGTTGTGCCTTGCTGTCTCGATGGTGAGGGCGTCATTAAATTAGGAAATGTTAATGAACAGTCATTTTCGAAAATTATAGAGGGTGAGCGGGCCAACAATCTAGTAGAGGGCTTTTCCCGCCGTGAAGCAGTAGAAGAACTGTGCCGTAAGTGCGGCTACCGACAAAAGTTCGGATGATCCCCGATCATCTCTATAGCGGGAAAAAGAGGGCAACGTTTTCCCAGACTAATTAAAAAATTTTACAAGGCAGCAGGAGCCAGCAGGATTTTGCCTAATGAAACAGAGTGTCCTCATAGAGCCCTCTTGTATACAGCATCACAATTGTTTTTGCCGTATAAGAAACATCGGCTTGCTCCTGCTTAATCACAGAAAACAGCATATGCTCATTTAGGTGAAACCAGCTTTCTGCGATGATGGCAACATCAAGCTGTTTAGCTAATCCAGCCTGCTGTACGTATGCAATATCCTCTTTAATCCCTTTTATAAAATGCTCCCGCACAGTCTTCCATTTTTCTTCGACAATAGCAGAATGACGGATTGCTTCCTCTATAATAATAAAGGCTTTCCGGTCATCATAAGCTGCCTGCAGAAATGCTTCTGTCTGTTTTTCGATCTTTTCCACCGCTTCCCCCGCAGAAGCAGGAGTAAAAGGGCTGCCTGCTACTTCCAGCATCTTTTGTATATATATATCGATTACTTCACAGAAGAGCGTATCCTTATTTGGAAAATACACATAGGCTGTCCCGTATCCCACAGCTGCTTCTGTAATAATATCCTTCATCGTACAATCCTGAAATCCTTTCTCAGAGAATATTTTTCGTGCGGCTTCCACTAATTTCTGTCTTGTCATTTGAGCCTTGCGTTGCTTATGTTTCATTATTATGCACCCCTTCAGTAAGAAGCGTAAATGGAAATTGACATGATGTCAATGACACGGTATCATTTATTTTGAAAATACTGAAAATTTAACAGGGGGCATATAAAATGAATAGAGAAGCAGCCATGCAAATGGATGAGCAGGACCCGTTAAAAAAATACCGGAATGAATTTTATGTAAAAAAAGGCCAGTACTATTTAGACGGCAATTCCCTCGGCCTGCTGTCAAAATGGTCAGAAAAGGCGGTATTATCATTGCTTCATTCATGGAAGGAATATGGAATTGATGGCTGGACGAAAGGGGATCACCCGTGGTATTACCTTTCGGAGGAATTAGGTGAAATGTGTGCTCCACTGATCGGGGCGAAGGCGGAGGAAGTCATTTTAACAGGATCCACAACGACCAATCTTCATCAGCTTCTCGCTACATTTTATAAGCCAAAAGGCAAGAAAGTGAAAATTCTGGCCGATGAATTGAACTTTCCAACCGACCTATACGCCATTTCAAGCCATCTAGCTGCTTATGGCTATGATGAATCCTATATGGAACTTGTCAAAAGTGAAGATGGCCATTTATTAAAGGAAGAGGACATTATAGAAGCGATGACAGAAGAGGTGGCTTTAGTCATTTTGCCGGGTGTTCTATACCGAAGCGGCCAAGTGCTGGATATTGAAAAGCTGACAAAAGCTGCTCATGCGCGGGATATATTAATCGGATTCGATTTATGCCACTCAATTGGTGCCGTACCGCATGAATTGCATACGGCCGGTGCTGATTTTGCGTTTTGGTGCAATTACAAGCATCTGAACGGAGGGCCGGGCTCTGTAGCCGGAATGTTTGTCCATGAAAAGCATTTCGGTACAAGACCCGGTCTTGCTGGTTGGTTTGGCTCAGACAAGTCGAAACAATTTGATTTAGCTATAGAAATGACGCCCGCGAGCACAGCCGGCGCTTATCAGATCGGGACCCCTCATATATTAAGCTTGGCTCCTATTTACGGCTCCTTGGACATGTTTCGTGAAGCGGGGATCAAAGCCATCCGGAAAAAGTCTTTACAGCTTACGCAATTTTTTATGGATTGTATTGACCAGGAGCTCGCATCGTTCGGCTTTACACTAGGCAATCCAAAGGATGAGACGCGAGGGGGACATATTTATTTAGTTCATGAGGAGGCAGCACGTATTTGCAGCGCGTTAAAAGAGGCTGGGGTAACGCCGGATTTCCGTGCGCCGAATGGTATTCGCCTTGCACCGGTAGCCCTCTATAATTCCTTTACGGATGTATGGGAAACTGTCCGGATTTTAAAGGGGATCATGGAAAATGAGTCATATAAGCAGTTCGAAAATAAGCGGGGGGTTATTGCATAGAAATAAGCATAATACCAAATACACAAAGGGGGATCTGCATGGCTGAACGTTCTATTTCGGAGTTAGGGGAGAAAATAAAGCAGGAAAAGGGCATCCATACAAATTTTAAAGATGATATGACGTATGGGGAGTATTTATCACTTGAACAGATTTTAGGCAGCCAAAACCGGCTGTCTGATCATCATGATGAAATGCTGTTTATTATCATCCATCAAGTAAGCGAGCTATGGATGAAGCTCATTTTGCATGAATTGACCGGGGCAATTGCAGCGATCGAAAGAAACGAGATGCAGCCGGCATTTAAAATGCTGGCACGCGTGTCAAAAATACAGACGCAGATTATTCAGGCGTGGGATGTACTGGCAACAATGACACCAGCAGAATATTTGGAGTTCCGGGATGATTTAGGGAAGGCATCGGGCTTTCAGTCCTATCAATACCGTCTCATAGAATTTGCGCTTGGGTACAAATCTTCTCATATTTTAAAAATATACGAGAAAAATCCTTCTCTCTCCGTTATCCTTAAAGAAGCACATCAAGCACCAAGTATTTACGATGTGACAATACAAGCATTAGCGAGAGCAGGCTTGCCAATCAATCCCGAACTGCTGACACGTGATACGAGCATCACGTATGGCGGGGATGAAACGGTTGCAAAAGCCTGGAAAACTGTATATGAAAATGTGAATCAGTACTGGGACCTTTATCAATTGGGTGAAAAGCTTGTCGATATTGAAGATTGGCTCCAGCAATGGCGCTTCCGTCATATGAAGACAGTAGAGCGGATTATCGGCTTTAAGGTCGGCACAGGCGGCTCATCGGGGGTTAATTATTTACGTCAAGTACTGGATCACCGTTTCTTCCCGGAGCTTTGGGATTTACGTACAGTTTTGTAGAGAGCGGAGGTTTTTGAGTGGAGAAGAGTAAAAATCAGTGGTCAAGCAAACTAGGGTTTGTTTTGGCATCAGCAGGCGCTGCCATTGGCTTGGGCGCCATTTGGAAAATGCCGTATGTAGCTGGTCAAAGCGGCGGGGGTGCATTTTTCCTTATATTTATCCTATTAACATTGCTGATCGGCTTACCGATGCTATTGGCCGAATATATTATCGGCCGCAGCACACAAAAGGAAGCGGTAACAGCTTATAAAATATTGGCCCCCGATGCACCGGCCTGGTCCTGGATCGGTAAAATGGGGATTATCGGCTGTTTTCTACTATTATCGTTCTATAGTGTCGTAGGAGGCTGGATTTTCATTTATAGCGGCGTATCTGTCGTTGGAAATGTCATTGATCCAGCGGTCGATTCAGGTGCGTTTTTCGGAGAAATAACAGGGACACCATGGATTGTTTTAATCGGATTGGCTCTCTTTACGTTGGCAAATGTAGTGGTCATTGCGTTAGGAGTCCAAAACGGTATTGAAAAGGCCAATAAGTTTATGATGCCGCTTTTATTTATTATGTTCTTTATCCTTGTTATACGGGCTGTAACATTGGATGGTGCGATGGAAGGTATCAAATTTTTCCTGTATCCGGATTTCTCGCATATAACGGGTGAATCCATTTTATATGCTTTAGGGCAGTCATTTTTTGCGCTGGCGGTAGGCTTTTCCTGCTTAGTGACGTACAGCTCCTATTTAAAGAAAGATGTCAGCCTGCCGAACTCTGCAGGCTCCGTTGTTGCGTTAAGCTTATTTGTATCGTTTCTAGCGGGGCTTGCGATTTTTCCGGTTGTTTTTGCATTTGATATGGAAGTCGCCAGCGGACCGCCGTTATTATTTATGGTGCTGCCGGCAGCATTTTCGCAAATGCCGTTTGGCGAATTATTTCTGGCCATGTTCCTGATCCTGTTCTTGTTTGCTACATTGACTTCTTCCTTTAGTATGTATGAAATCATTGTTGCGGCGGTTGTGGAGAAATGGCATATTTCACGTGGCAAGCTGACGATGATCATCGGTGTCCTTGTTTTTATCGCCTCGATCCCTTCTGCCTTGACGTATAGTACATTGGCGGATGTTTCGCTGTTTGGCCGTAATATTTTTGATGCTACGGATTTTATCGTTTCAAACGTCATTTTGCCGTTAGGAAATTTACTGATTGCCATTTTCCTTGGATATGTCATGGATAAGCAGCTTGTGAAGCAGGAGCTGCTGCAGGGCAGTGGAATGAAAGAAGGGTATTTCAATGCGTTTTATACTTTAATGAAGTATGTTGTACCGGTAGTGATTCTCGTTGTTCTAGGTTACTCCATTATTCAATATTAAGAGGTGTGATATGTGGATTGATATTACGCAAACTTTGAAAAAAGGTATACCAAACTGGCCGGGAGACACCCCTTTTTCATTTGGTCTTTCTTACACGAAAGAGCAGACAGGGTCGATCAATATCGGCAAAATGGAAACATCGATGCATACAGGTACCCATGCTGATGCACCATTTCATTTTGACTCTGCTGCCCCGGCAATTGAGCACCTGGACATCAATTTATTTATCGGGGATGCCTACGTTGTGGACTGTATAGGTTTACGGGAGATTGGACCGGAACATATTCAAAGGATCGATTTACAAGGCGCCCCGCGTTTATTATTAAAAACAGTGCCTTCGATTAGTGATACATTTCCGGCTGAGATACCGGTTATTAAACCGGAGCTTGCCGGCTATTTGAAAGAGCAGGGCGTCTTTTTAATTGGGGTGGATAATCCTTCGGTAGATCCGATTGACAGCAAGCAGGTAGCTGCCCATCATGCCTTATATGAGCATGGTCTTTCCATTATAGAGGGATTGGTGCTCGAACATGTAGAGCAAGGGCTGTATGATTTTATTGGTCTTCCGTTAAAAGTAGAAGGAGCAGACGGTGCTCCTGTCCGGGCAGTCATCCGGAAAAAGTAAAGACTGGTCTGAGCGTCCTGAAGACATTTCGGACCAGTCTTTTTTATGTAATATTTTTATGGGAAAGAGGACGCGAATTTGTATATATCAGAAAAGAGATGAATCCTTAAAAAGAAAAGCCCGGAAATATGATTCCGGGCTTTTATTTCATTCCATCCTACATCAAATTAAAACTGTCTCGCTTTGGCTTCAGACCTCAATAATTGGTTGTGGAGAGTAATCTCCGTTTCGCCATTTACCTGAGATTTTGAATGCTTTATTTTCGTCCAGTTCTGGTGGATCTTCTGAGATTTCGGATCTAATGGGCCCTTCTTGCTCATCGGTATCTCCTCCTTGTTGATGTTAGGACATATTGTGAATGAAATCCTTGTTAGTATGGAACCGCTTGTTTTTTTTATTCACGAACTGTCCGTTCTTTCTTGGCATGTGTTTGTCATGTAAGAAAGAAATAAATGGAAAA
>DEQA01000200.1:0-6246 GCA_002359075.1 Planococcaceae bacterium UBA3378 | reverse complement strand
TAGAGCATTACGAGTATTTTTCGAAAGCCGCCTTTTCTGATATAGAAGCAAATGAACGTTTTAAAGAGAAATTAGATTTTCTATCACTTTCTCAAATTCGCCGTGAATCAGTTAATCACCTAAAAGAGATTTATGTACAAAACCGCGACGATATTTTAAGTAACTTTTACAGCCGTCTGTTGGAAATCCCTGATTTTAACCAAATTATTAATACATACTCATCAGTAGAACGATTGAAAAAAACATTCGATCGGCATTTCATGAGTTTATTTGAAGATGAATTGAACATTGATTATGTTTTCGCACGCCGGCGCATTGCCTATACCCATGCCCGAATCGGCGTTCTGCCCAACTGGATGCTCTCAGCCTATACATTGATTAATCAGCTGATCATCCCACTCATTGTAAAGGAATGCCGAAGAGATCATTATAAAATGCTTGATATTCTTTTGGCTTATGACAGCCTCGTGACTATTGACCAGCAAATCATCGTAGAGACGTATATTGAGATTCAAGGTGGATCAGTTGTAAACGGACTTGGGGAAATCATCAAATATAACGTGCAGCTAGATCAAATTAAAGAACTTCTGCAGTTTCAGGAAGTACAGCAGAAGGATGTGCTGCAGGCTTCGGAGCTGATGGAACAATTGGATACAAGCATCGAAGAAATTGCTGTATCGATCGGAGACATCTCTCAGCATACACAAACGTCACTAGAAGAATTAAATAGTGATTTATCTTCCTTGCAGCATGTGACGGCTATTTTGCAGAACACTGATGAAGGGCAACAAAAGGTGCAGCAGGATGTAGTTCATCTAGTAGAGCGGGTAAACAGTGTGGCAAAACTAATGGAGCTGATTAAAGGTATCGCCGACCAGACGAATTTATTGGCGCTTAATGCATCCATAGAGGCAGCACGCGCCGGAGAAGCAGGAAAGGGATTTGCGATTGTAGCAGAGGAAGTACGGAAGCTGGCTGATGGAACAAAAACATCTGTAGACTCTATTAATACGGATATACAGGAGTTACTGCAATTGACCAATAGTATTAACCAGCTGACAAAAAAATCAGCGCATGCCCTTCACGAAGGAGTGCTGGATGCTATGCATGTGTATGGTACATTGGCAGAGCTGAATAAAACATTACAGACACAAGGGGCACGCTTTGAACAAATCGCTCTGACGACAAGACAGCAGGCAAACTCGGCCTCCGAAATTACAAAAAGAAATAAAAATATCGCACAAAGCACGGTGAAAAGTAAGCAAATTGCATTTGAAACAGGAGAAGCGATATATAAATTAAGTAAGATGATCGATGAGTACCGTTCAACAACGATTTCGAAAAACTTCATTATCAGCCAGGAAGATATCATCGAGCTAACGATTACGGACCATCTTCTGTGGCGCTGGAAAATTTACAACCTTATGCTTGGTTTTGAAAAAATGACCGAGCAGGATGTTGGTTCACCGGAGGAATCGCGTCTTGGAAAATGGTATTACGGCAAAGGGCGTGAGCTTTTAGGAAACGAGCCTGTATTTAAAGCGCTGGAAAAATCGCATTTCGAAGTACATGATATTGCCCGAAAGGCAGTAAATGCCTATAATAGCGGAGATAAAGAGGCAGCAGAGCAATATTTGCAGCAGCTTGCTGATGTTTCTTATACCGTTATCGGGGAATTACAGGAATTGCAGAAAATCATCCTCCATCAAAAAGAAACACATATGAAATAACGAAAAACCGACCTAGGAAATTTCCAGGGTCGGTTTTCTTACTAGAAAAGTTATTTATGAAGGGGCGCCTGAAAGAAAGTAACTGTCATTTGCTCGCTATCATACAGGCACCAGTCACGCGATTCTACGACAGCCCCTACATTGATCTCATAGTTTTGTCCATCTCCTATATAAATCGGCATATTGTACTCGATTTTTGTCCGGACTTTTTCTATGTAGATCGCTGCACGGTGACTGTGTCCGAAAAATAATAGGGGAGTGTCATAGGCAGGAAAGCTTGGTTCAAACTTTTCATTCCAGTGAAATTGATGGCCATGAAGCAATGTTGCTTTTTCAATAAGGATTTTTTCCTTATATTGAAGGAACTTCCGCTCTCCGGTCACATGCGCAATCCGTTCTTCCTGATTGCCGATAATAGAAGGGAATGTAAGCAGCTTACGAAACTTTTCTTGCACATCCACTGCCTCTTTGAGCGGGACAGGCTTTGTTAAAGAGGCTGCTTTCTTTTTGCCGATTTTGCATTCGTACAAATCTCCTAGGCCGGTAATCTGTGCATCCGGTGCTATTGCTCCCATATGGAGCAGGACGGATTTTGTATGATCGTAATGACAGTGTAAATCCCCGAGTAACGCATACTGCATATTGTCATCCTCCATTTCTCCTTTCATTATAGTGAAAAAATAAGAGAGGGAAAGTCTCTTTTTCTTCTGAAGAGGCGGAATTTTCATTGCTTTGAATACATATTCATTGTTAAAATATCGATAAGTTGTAATTTTCTGATTTTTAAAGGGGCTGTCAAATATGGAGGGGCTGTTTACGGAAGAACATGAAATGTTTCGTGCATCATTACGAAAAATGCTTAATAAGGAAGCATATCCTTATTTTGAGGAGTGGGAGAAAAACCGGGATGTTCCTCATGCATTTTGGCAAAAGCTTGGGGAGAATGGATTTTTATGTCCGATGACCGGTGAGGAATACGGCGGCCTTGGACTGGATTTTGGCTATTCTATGATTTTGACAGAGGAGCTGGAACGTGTCGGTGCTGGATTAGCAAGCGGCATTGCCCTGCATTCGGATATTGTCACCCCCTATATAGAAGCATATGGGACCGAGGAGCAAAAGCAACGATGGCTGCCGAAGAGTGTGACGGGTGACCTGATTTCAGCTGTTGCCATGACAGAGCCGGGTGCAGGGTCAGACCTGGCAGGGATCAGGACAACAGCTAGAAAAGAGGGGGATTACTACATTTTAAACGGCGAGAAAACCTTTATTACGAATGGAATCAACGCTGATTATATAGTAGTTGTCTGTAAAACAGATCCCCAGGCAAATCCTGCTTATAAAGGAATCAGCCTTCTTGTTGTGGAAGCCGGAACACCGGGTTTTAAACGGGGGAAAAAGCTTGATAAAATCGGCATGCACTCAGCAGATACAGGAGAGCTGATTTTCGAGGATGCAAAGGTGCCTGCCGGAAATCTTCTGGGCGAAGAAGGGAAAGGTTTTTATTATTTGATGGATAAATTGCAGCAGGAACGCCTCATTGTAGCGATTGAGGTGCAGATTGAGGCGGAAGAAATGCTGAAGCTGACAATCGATTATGTCAAGGAGCGGCATGCATTCGGCAGCCGTATAGCGGATTTTCAAAATACACAGTTCAAGCTGGCGGAAATGGCGACGGAAATTGATATGGGCCGTACATATATAAATTCGTTAGCCGCCAAACATATTGCCGGGGAGGAAATCGTAAAAGAAGTATCGATGGCCAAATGGTGGATCAGTGAAATGGCCAAACGTGTGGCAAGTGAATGTCTGCAGCTTCACGGAGGCTATGGCTATATGGAGGAATATGAAATTGCCCGCCGTTACAGGGACATTCCTGTTGCGGCGATTTATGCGGGTACAACGGAGATTATGAAAAGCATCATTGCCAAACAGATTTTAAAATAGATATGTTTCTAAAATGGTTAGCATGAAAGAAAAATTGAAGGCTTTAAATTAGGGGGAGGGCTTCAAATGTTTATGACAAATGTTTTAACACAGCATGCACTCGACAGACCAGAAGAAACAGCAATTATATTTGAGGGCAATGAGTGGTCGTACCGGGAACTTTACTCTCAGGCAACGAAAATTGCAGGCTATCTGCAAAACCGCGGTTATCAAAAGGGGGATATTATCGCCCAGTTTATGCTGAATTCAGATTTATTTATGGTTGTTTATTACGGGGTGCAATTGGCAGGATGCACCGTTATGCCCGTCAATACGAAGCTTGCACCGCCGGAGATAGATTATATTTTCATGCATTCGGAAGCGAAGGCACTTTTTTATGATGATGCCATTGCCCAAGCGCTTGAAGCAACAAACTACCATTTTAAAGAAGAGCTGAACCTCCAGGATATCCGTTCTATTTTAGAAGATGATGCTTTTGGGGACGAGGATTTTGCTTCATTAGAAGCTGATGATACGGCAGTCGTCATGTATACTTCCGGAACAACAGGCAAGCCAAAAGGTGTGATGCTGTCGCATCGAAATATATATGAAGCGGCTGAAATATGGTCAGAGTCAATGAATATGACACATGAAGACCACATGTATATTTGTACACCGCTGTTCCATTGTGCAGGCAGCCATGTGTTTGCCGTGCCGACAATGTATCGCGGCGGGACTGTCATCATAGCAGAAAGCTTTTCGCCTGATCATACACTTGCCCAGTTAGTAGAAACAGAGGCAACGATTTTCTTTGGTGTGCCGGCTATGTATACGATCCTTCTGAATAAACCGGAATTAAAGACTTATGATTTTGAACATCTCCGCCTGTTCTGCTATGGGGCGGCACCGATGCCCTATGAATTGGTGAAACGGTTAAAGGAGGCATTTCCAAAGGTAGCCGTGCAAAACTTATACGGCCAAACGGAAAATACACCGGCAGCGACCTCACTGCTTGATGATGCAGCTCTTACAAAGATCGGTTCGGTTGGAAAACCGCTTGCCAAAACAGAGGTAAAGCTTGTGGATGCACAAGGACAGAAAGTGCCTGTTGGGGAAGTAGGAGAAATTTGTGTACGCGGACCGCAAGTAATGAAAGGCTACTTGCGCAATCCGGAAGAGACGTCTGCTGCTATCCAGAATGGATGGCTATATTCAGGGGATTTAGGGCGCTTTGATGAGGAGGGCTATCTTTATATCGTAGACCGCAAGAAGGATATGATCATCCGGGGTGGAGAAAATATTTATCCAATTGAAATTGAGGAAGTCCTTTATCAAATGCCGGAAATTCTGGAGGCAGCAGTAGTCGGTATACCACATGAAGTTTACGGGGAAGTGGCCAAGGCATTTGTGGTCCTGAAGGAAGGAGCAACACTTGCAGAAGCAGATATTTTGCTTTATGCCAAAACACAGCTGGCGAAATATAAAGTGCCTGCTGATATCGAATTGATCAGCAGTCTGCCGCGTAATGCTTCGGGGAAAGTGCTGAAGCATACATTGCGCCCAACACAAAACGTCTAAATAAACAAAGGGGATTTGATATGACAAATGTATATATAGTAGACGGAGCAAGAACAGCCTTTACAGCATTCGGCGGTTCGTTTGCAGGAGTAGACGCTGTACAGCTTGGAAAGGCAACAGCAGTGGAAGCATTAAAACGCTCAGGCGTAAAGCCTGAGCAGGTGGACCATGTTATATATGGGGGCGTCATTACAACAGGTCCGAATTCCGCTTATTTAGCAAGGCATATCGGTTTATATGCAGGTGTACCGCAGGAAGTTCCGGCCCTTACACAAAATCGGCTTTGTGGCTCGGGAATGCAGTCTGTCATAACAGCTGCCCAGCAGATTTTACTAAAAGAGGCCGATGTTGTATTGGCAGGCGGGGCAGAAAATATGTCGCAGTCACCCTATTCGAATTTTACACAGCGGTTCGGCGGTGCGAAAATGGGAGATGTAACATTCATTGACATGCTGTCGGCGACATTAACAGATCAGTACACAGGCAGTGGTATGGGAATGACAGCAGAAAAGCTGGCGGAACAATACGATATTACGCGGACGGAGCAGGATGGATTTGCCCTGTTATCCCATGCACGTGCAGCGGCAGCCCGTAATGCCGGGAAGTTTACGGAGGAAATTGTGCCGGTGCCGATTCCGACACGCAAAGGTGATGTTGTCATCGATACAGATGAACATATCAAAGAAGGTGGAACATTGGCATCACTTGCAAAGCTCCGTCCGGCATTTAAAAAGGACGGGACAGTGACGGCTGCCAATGCTTCAGGCATTAATGACGGGGCTGCTTCCGTTGTTGTGGCAAGCGAGCATTTCGTTGAGGAAAACGGGCTGAAGCCGATTGCCCGCATCGTATCATGGGGAGTAGCGGGTGTTGACCCGACAGTGATGGGAATTGGCCCTGTTCCTGCTATCAAACAGGCTTTGGAGCGAGCAAATTTACGGCTGGAAGATGTAGAGATAATAGAGGTAAATGAAGCGTTCGCAGCACAGTATTTAGCAGTGGAAAAAGAGCT
>DEQA01000021.1 GCA_002359075.1 Planococcaceae bacterium UBA3378 | reverse complement strand
TTTGTGCTGTCCGGTATGGCGCTCGCCGAGTGGAGAGGGATATACGGAGGACAGCAGCATCCGCCTGTTTGTATCGTTTGGACAGAGAGCGGGGCCTATTATTTGATGCAGACATTCCGTGCGCCGTATGTCAGGAGAAATTATATAGAGCGGGTATTTCCGTATTTTTGGGAGGGGAGTAAATGACGCTGCTAATAAAGGAACCGACGATTATTATTCTTCCGACATTGGCCAAAAAATTCGGTATGGTGGAAGCCTTTTTCTTGCAGCAACTCCACTACAAGAGCCGGTTCTCGCAAACAGTAGTGGAGGGCGATAAATGGTACCGCTGCACAATCGATAATTGGCTGATGCAGATGCCATTCTTGTCAAAAAGGACATTGCAACGGACAATCCAGTCTCTTAACAAGCAGCACCTGGTTGAAAGGATGTGCTTCGATGGACAAGGTACGTGCTATCGTATAAGGTATGATGTCCTGCATGAACTGTTAGTTGTAGACAATACGCCAAATCGGCATGCGTGCCAAATTGGCAGTAACTCTGTGCCAAATTGTCATACTAATATGTGCCAATCTGGCATGTCGAGTATGACAGATTGGCACACTGAAATGACTGAAAACGCTGATATACCAACGGCTGCCGGCCCCCTAAGAAGTAAAGAAAGAAATAAAGAAAAAATAAAGAAAGAGTGTAACGATGTACTGTTGTATGTAAAAGCGATGGGCGGGCAATGGGGAGATGATGAGAAAGACGTGTACCAGGCGGTGTATGATACGCTGCAAAACGGGGCTGATGTGGTAAACATGCTCACACAAGTGCGCCAGGCATGCCAGCAGCAGCTCACACTTTATCCGCATGAACTTTTTGGTGATGTGTATGCATGACATTCACATGCTCGAGCAAAGCATACTCGCGGTAGTTCTTCAGGATTCGCATTTTTTGGATGATACGGTATTACACCCGGCGATGTTTACGGCTGTGCATCATCGGAATTTACTGCAAAGCATTCAGCAGCTGAAAAGCGAAAATGGGTTGATCGATATCGTCACGTTAATTGCACGTTTTGGCGCGGAGCATTTCGGCGGTGCCGGCTATTTACAAAGCCTGCAGCAATACGCAAATGATGAAAAGTTCGAGGCATACTGTGAGGTGCTGATGGAGCAGTATAAGGAGCGTCGGAAACTGCAGCTGCTGCAGCAGGCCCAGCAGGAAAACTGGCAGGTCGATATGATTTTGGAGCACCTCGATCAAATCCAGGATACCGTCATGCCTGTGGATACAAGCATTAAACCGGCCCTTATGGAGATGCATGATTGGCCATTTCTGCACACTGTTATTGAGCCTTCCATCACGACTGGTATTGCGGCTCTCGACCGGCTTTTGGAAGGTTTTAAACCCGGGGAGCTGACGATTTTAGCGGCAAGGCCATCGATGGGGAAGACGGATGTTATGACACGTTTTGCATTAGCCGCCGGACAGGAATATACCGCTTTGATCTTTTCGCTGGAAATGAGCCGGGATGCTCTATTGAAGCGTATGATTGCGCAAATCGGCAGCTTTAACCGGCATCACCTGCACGATCCATACGGGCGCTTGTCTGAGCAGGACAAGCTGCGCTGGAGCAAGGTGCTAAACAGCATCTACACAAGAAGTATCGAAATTGACGAGCGCTCTGTTTTATGCGTAGAAAAAATGCGCGTGCAAGTGCGAAGAACAAAGAAAAACCATCCAAATAAACCGCTTATTGTTTTCATCGACTATTTGCAAATCATGCAGACGGATGAAAGCCTGCCGCATGTGCAGGCAATCGGCAAGATCAGCCGCGGACTAAAGGCACTCGCCAAAGACTTTGATTGTCCTGTCATCTGTCTTTCCCAGCTAAACCGAAACAGTGAGAGCCGTCTGGAGAAAAGGCCGATGCTCAGCGATATCCGGGATTCCGGCAATATCGAACAGGACGCGGATGTCGTGCTGCTGTTATACCGCGACAGCTACTATAACAAAGAAAAAACAAATCAATTCGATCCCCTTGAAATCATCGTCGCAAAGCATCGTAACGGATCGATTGGAAAGGTGCAGGTGCTCTATGATAAAACAACCGGCCGTATTCTCGACCATGCATGATACCTTCGCCGCTGCTCTTAGCTGCGAAGACGCCTTTTTAGCAACAGTTATTTACTGGTTCATCCAAGAGGGCCGCCTGAAACTGACGGATGCAGGCGATCGACTTGATACAGTTGTGCTCACAGACAACGAGAAGAACACCATCCGCGAGTGGATCAAACGTGATGTACTCGGGCTCAAAAAGATAAAGCTCTATGCGTTTGAATGCAGAGAGGGGAGCTATGCATTAGTGTACGCCGAGCATGTTGACCAGGGCGCGCATTTATTTGAAGCGATGTACGGATTTCGCCCTGCGCGTGCTTTTGATGCGTACGACCGGTTGAAAGGCCGGATGTATATAGTGAACGGGCGGGTGCAGACGATCCAGGAGATAAAGTATGCTTTACCGGAGCTGCCGTATTATTTTGGGGAGGTGGGAGGGTGAATGGGAAGGCTTGTGAATCATCTGCCTATAATTGTTTTTGTAACCATACGCGAACCTGAAGTGCCCATGAATATCCGGGGAGGTTCGCGCGTTTTTTAGAGTGAAATTGAATATTCTACCGAATTGTTTTGTTATATGTTTCCATAAAAAACTATATGTAGTAAAATGATGGTGAGATAGCACAATATCTCGCAGTCTCTCCCTACATTGGGAGAGTGGATTGAAATCTGGAATTGGCCGTTCTTACGCAGCGCTGATCGGTCTCTCCCTACATTGGGAGAGTGGATTGAAATGCGTCTCCACATACGCTAGTAGCGCATAGCCCGGTCTCTCCCTACATTGGGAGAGTGGATTGAAATCTTTTGTTCCGTTAGTTTGACCTTCCACAGTTCGTCTCTCCCTACATTGGGAGAGTGGATTGAAATGTTTCGTCTGCCGCGAGAAAGTCCTCGTTGTCGACGTCTCTCCCTACATTGGGAGAGTGGATTGAAATCGTTAATCATCCGTACAGGCTTGATCGATAACGGGTCTCTCCCTACATTGGGAGAGTGGATTGAAATGTGCTGTCGCTGTTTGTAACGACGCCTTGCTCGAGTCTCTCCCTACATTGGGAGAGTGGATTGAAATATTATATCCACAACCCAACTACTTGTAAATTATTGTCTCTCCCTACATTGGGAGAGTGGATTGAAATTGCGTTTGCCTGCATGATCGCATCAGCTTCGGCCGTCTCTCCCTACATTGGGAGAGTGGATTGAAATATCAACGTTCCCATAAGCTCCAATGTCACGTAAAAGGTCTCTCCCTACATTGGGAGAGTGGATTGAAATGAAAAGCAAATGATGGAGGCATGAGTAGGGCGGTATGTCTCTCCCTACATTGGGAGAGTGGATTGAAATACACTCGTTAAAGACGCGCTATCAAATCCGTACGGTCTCTCCCTACATTGGGAGAGTGGATTGAAATTCCTTTTATACTTACATTAGTTCTAGGATCGAACCGTCTCTCCCTACATTGGGAGAGTGGATTGAAATAGCAAGGACGTTTATATCCCGATGACTGACCATGAGTCTCTCCCTACATTGGGAGAGTGGATTGAAATCCTAAAATGTTTTAGTTTGTGTTGAAACGCCATGAGTCTCTCCCTACATTGGGAGAGTGGATTGAAATCAAATAGGAAGATACGGTCATTTTTGGTACTTTACGTCTCTCCCTGTATGGGGAGAGTGGATTGAAATTTATGGAGTCACACAAAGGGCAAAGCAAGTAACCTGTCTCTCCTTGTATTTTGAGAGAGGATTGAAATAGCAGTTGGAAGAGCAGCTGGATCAATTGAGATGTCTCTCCCTGCATTAGGAGAGTGGATTATAAATCTCTAGTTAAGCAAAAAATAAATACCCAATACACTGATTTAAGTAGTTGGATCTTAAATAAATGTTGATATCATATTGAAAATAATGGTATTTTAATAAAAAAAGTAATTTGTTAATTTATTCCTAATTGTTTGTTTTTATAATCATCTTTTGGAGGTTGAAAAATGTCCTTTCTAGCACATATAAGAGCAACTGATTTTGCTGAACAGTCGGTGCAGGAGCATTTAGAGGGAGTAGCAGAGTTAGCACGCAGTTACGGTGAGAAGGTCGGTCTTGGAGCCCATGCAGAGCTTTCTGGTTTACTGCACGATATGGGCAAGTATACGCAAGCCTTCAGTACATATTTAACGAATGCTGTCCTGCATAATGACGTGGCGACAACGAAAATTGATCACTCGACGGCAGGGGCAAAGTACTTATTTGAAAGATTTCATGGCAAAAACGATCTGCAGAATTTTGTTGTTGAAACGATTGGCATGGCAGTGTTATCCCACCACTCGGGTCTGCAGAATTTTATCCAGTTGGATGGTTCTGCTTCTGATTATCTGCGCCGAGTTACAAATGGCAATTTGCCTTACTACGAGGAAGTAGTGGGAAACTTTGAAGCTGTGAAGGGGAACCGCGAGCGAGTAGAAAACTTAATGATAGAAGCAGTTGATGAGTTTCGTGAAGCATTACAGAAAGTAAAGGGAGATCCGCAAGTTTTCCTTTATATTAGTTATTTGCAAAAGCTTGTCTTTAGTTGCCTGATTGATGCAGATCGGACCAATACAAGGTGCTTTGAGGAGCAGGACGATACATCGGCAACGGACAATGAAATCATTTTTAGAAATGCATATGACACAATGATGCAGACAGTGTCAGAATGGCAAAAAAGCGAAAAACCACTCAATCAATTACGAACTAAAATGTCGGAAAATTGCGACCTGTTGGCAGGAGAACCCTCATCTGTTTATACCTTATCAATTCCTACGGGTGGTGGGAAAACATATGCGAGTCTCCGGTATGCATTGAAACATGCTATTGAGCATAAAAAAACAAGGATTATTTATGTCGTACCGTACACGACCATTTTAGAGCAAAATGCGGAAGCCGTGCGTCAAATAACTAGGCAATATGACTTGGTTCTTGAGCACCATGCGAATGTAATTGACGACAGCAGTTTGGATGAAGAGCCGGATTTATATCGTAAACAAGCTCATAAAACACTCCAGCTTGCTCGTGATAACTGGGATTATCCCATTGTTTTTACAACAATGGTACAGTTTTTAGATGCATTTTTCCAAAAGGGAACGAAAAAAGGAAGGCGCTTACATAATTTAACGAATGCCGTTATTGTATTTGACGAAGTGCAATCTGTGCCGTATAAGCATTTTTCCCTCTTTAACACAGCAATTAATTTCCTGCAGAAAATTGGCAACAGCAGTTTAGTCCTTTGTACAGCAACACAGCCAACTGTAGCGGGAATGAAATATCCGATTTACTTAAAAGAAAATGCGGAGATGGTGCCGGATTTACTTGTCGTCGCCAAGGCGTTTGAACGGGTACGTATGCATAATTGTGTCACAAAGGAAGGCTATGGTGCAGAAGAGCTGGCGGATTTTGTGAGGGAGAAAATCGCTGGCTGCAGCTCAGTACTTGTCATTCTAAATACAAAAACAGCCGTAAGGAAGCTGTTTGAAGCATTACAAAATGAAGAGGTGGCCGTCTATCATTTAAGTACATCGATGTGTCCGGCACACCGCAAAAAGATTTTAAAGGAGATCAAGGACAAGCTGGGGAGAGAGCGTGTCATCTGCATCTCTTCGCAGCTGATAGAAGCCGGAGTTGACATTAGCTTTGAGGCGGTCGTCCGCTCTCTGGCAGGGCTTGATTCCATCGCACAGGCGGCAGGGCGGTGCAATCGTAATAAAGAGCGGGACAGGGGCGATGTTTATATTGTAAAATCGCGCGACGAAAATTTAACCCGTCTTCCGGAAATTGCGGTAGGTGGGGAAGTAACAGCCAACTATATTCTGCGGGACGAGCGGTTTTCTGAAGATATGCTGGGCCCGGCAGCGATTGTCCATTATTTTGCCCATTATGACGCCCAGGTGCGCAGGGTTATATCTCTTACGCCAAAACATTTAGACTATGAACTTGTGACACTTTTACAAGACAGTTTTAAAAAAGAGATTATCCGAAAACCTGTGACGTCTTATGCACTGTTCAAAACATTAGAGCAGCATTTCGAAGCGATCGACAGTCCGACAAAGGCGGTGCTTGTCCCGTATGAAGAGGAAGGGAAAGAACTGATCGCAGCACTCAATGAGGACATTTACGACAGCAAGCAATTTAACATGCTCATGAAGCAGGCACAAATGTACAGTGTGAATCTGTATGAGCATGAGCTGCGCCAGCTTGCTTCCGATGGGCTGCTAAAGCCGCTTTACCAGGAAAGTTTATTTTATTTGGATGAGAGTGCCTACAGCGACCGCTTTGGGGTGTCGCTCGGGGGCAATGAAGCACAGGGAATTTATGCATTTTAAGGAGGTGAGATAATGCGAAATCAAATAGAGTTCCAGGTTTACGGAAAGTATGCGCTGTTTACTGATCCGGTCACACGGATTGGGGGTGAGAAATTTACGTATCAGATCCCGACGTATCAGGCGCTGAAAGGAATTGTGGAATCCATTTACTGGAAACCAAGTATTATATGGATCATTGATGAAGTCCGTGTGATGAATCCGATCCAGACTGAAGTAAAGGGAATGCGTCCGACGAAATACCAGGATGCGAGCAATGATTTAGCGTATTATACCTATTTGCGGGAACCGGTGTATCAGGTGCGTGCCCACTTTGAATTTAATGAAAATCGCCCGGACCTAGCGGCAGACCACAATGAAAATAAGCACCATAACATCGCGAAGCGTTCCGTTGAGCGCGGTGGCCGCCGGGATATTTACTTGGGCACACGCGAATGTCAGGGCTATGTCGAGGCATGTGAATTTGGCAGAGGCGATGGCTATTATGACAATTACGGCGAGGTCAGCTTTGGACCTATGTTTCATGGTTTTACTTATCCGGACGAAAATACGAATGGCGAGCTACAGGCAAGATTATGGGTTCCGACAATGAAAGACGGTGTGATCCAATTTGCACGCCCGGACGAGTGCACAATGGTGCGTACGATTAAAAAGGGCACAGTTAAATCCTTTATAATCGGTGAGAACTTTACAGCTGTTGATCAAGAATACGAGGAGATATTTAAGGAGGTGAAACGATGAGCTGGATGCAGCAGCTTGAGAAAGTATACAATGAGAACTTAAATTTTGTCGGTGAATTTGAAGAGCGTCGGAATCAGCGTATTACCCTGCTTCCTGTATCGCATGTCATGCAAAGTGCGCAGATTGAAGTGCTCGTTAGCGCGGAGGGGGACTTTGTTTCTGCGAAGGTGGTGGAGAAGGAGCAGGCACGTACAATTGTCCCTGTTACCTTGTCATCTGCTAACCGGACAAGCACAAGTGCTCCGCATTACTTGCATGACAAGCTGTTTTATGTTGCTGGAGATTACGTGGCATACGGCGGCCTTGAAAAACGTGCATCTTATTATCAGGATTATATGCAGCAGATGGCTCGGTGGGCAGAAGATGCGAATGTGCCCAAACGTGTAAAAGCGATTTACAACTATGTAAGAAAAGGCACCTTAATCCATGACTTAGTAAATGAAAAAATCCTGCCTATAGATGAAAAGGGGCAAGTAATTGCGAAATGGACTGATGGTGAAAAGCCGCCTATTTATCAAGTTGTCACAGGGGATGCGCTAGAAGCATTTGTCCGGTTCGATGTGCTGCACGAAACACCTGCTGAGCCGGTCGTATGGGAGGATAAAGCATTATTTGATGCTTTTATCACCTACTTTCAAAAGACGTATGAAGGGAACGAAGACCTTTGCTATGTGTCGGGCGAGACAACGATTTTAACTTCCCAGCACGGTGGACGTGTACGTAATGCAGGCGATATGTCCAAGCTTATTTCTGCAAATGACAGCAGTGGCTTCACTTACCGCGGACGTTTTGCAGCACCATCCGAAGCGGTGCAGATCGGCTACGAAGTATCGCAGAAGGCCCATCATGCCATGCGCTGGCTGATGCAACGGCAAAGCACATACGTAGATTCTCGGTATTTTGTATCATTTGGCACGAAAACAGCAGACGTACCGGATGCTTTTGACAGCTCGTTGGATTTTATTTTAGGTGACATCCAGCAGAGTGAAGACGTTATGACAGCAGAGATCATTTCAACAAAAATTCAAAATGCCTTGCAAGGGCTAAAGTATCAACTTACAAAAGATGACTTGCAGCACATTATTGTACTGGCTGTTGATGCTGCTACTTCAGGACGCTTGGCACTTGTTTATTACCAAGAGCTTCACCCGGAGCAGTTTGCGGAAAATATCAAGTACTGGCATGACACGTGTCGCTGGCTGCTTGTACGCAATATCGAAAAAAAGCTGGTAACGTTTGTAGGAACACCTTCTACTTATCAAATAGTGGAGGCGGTATACGGCAGTAAGGCGGACAGCAAAATCAAAAAAGGTTTATATACACGTCTGCTCCCATGTATTGTAGAGCGCAAGCCGATCCCAAAAGATATTGTGCAGCTCATATTTAACCGGATCAAAAACCCGGCAAGCTTTAAAGGGACAATGGAATCTTGGGAGCAAACTGTACGTATTGCCTGTGCATTAATTGCCAAATTGTATGAGAAGGAGGGGTATACCGTGGCATTACAGGAAGAAAACCAAACAAGGGATTATTTATTTGGCCGTTTATTAGGTGTAGCGGAAGTGATGGAGCGAAGTATATTGAAAGAGCGCAATGATGATCGCGCAACAAATGCGACCCGCTATTTTAACGCATTTTCCCAAAACCCGGCGCGTACATGGCTGGTGATCCGTAGACAGCTGCAGCCGTATTTTGCCCGTAAAGGTGCGAAAGCGACATATTATGCAAAACTACTGCAACAAATTGAGGAACAGATGGCACCGGAATACATGACAAACCAAGCATTATCCCCTGTATTTGTACTGGGATACAGCAGCCAGATTCAAAAAATGTATGAGAAAAAGGAGGAAGTTGAGCAATGACAGTGTTAGAAAATAAAATCGATTTTGCGGTCGTATTTACAGTGAATAAGGCAAATCCAAATGGAGATCCCCTAAACGGCAACCATCCGCGTCAGGATTTTAATGGTCATGGGGAAGTATCTGATGTAGCGATTAAACGTAAACTTCGCAACCGTCTGCAGGATGGGGGAGAATCTATTCTCGTGCAATCTGATGAGCGCCGTTCGGATGATTTTCGCAGCATTCGTGATCGCGTTGCAAGTGTAGAGGAACTAAACAAAATTTTAACAAAAGGTAAAGGAACAAGTGAAGAAGAGCGTTCCGCTGAAAAAATTGCCTGTGATAGCTGGTATGACGTACGCGCCTTTGGACAAGTATTTGCCTTTAAAGGAGATAAGCTTTCATTAGGTGTTCGCGGTCCCGTATCGATTCATACAGCAACAAGTGTCGAACCGGTCGATGTAACAAGCATGCAGATTACAAAGAGCGTGAACTCCACTACTAATACAAAAGACCCTAGCCAGAAGACTTCTGACACGATGGGGATGAAGCACCGTGTTGATTTTGGGGTGTATGTATTTTATGGCAGTATCAATCCGCAGCTTTCAGAGCGTACAGGCTTTACATATGAAGATGCACAGAAATTAAAAGAAGCCCTTCGCACATTATTTGCCAACGATGCATCATCTGCTCGTCCCGACGGCAGTATGGAAGTAAACAAGCTATTCTGGTGGGAGCATAATTCCAAGCTGGGGCAGTATTCATCAGCTAAAGTGCATCGTTCTGTACAAGTAGAGCGTGTAGCGGAAAATGCCAAGCCTTCGATTGCGGATTATCAAATTTTAGTTGAGCGTCTGGATGGTTTGACGGTTGAGGAATATGACGGGCTATAACGAAGAGGAGTTCTTGATGTTGTCCGGCTTACAGCATTTTCAGTTTTGCCGGAGACAATGGGCACTCATTCATATTGAGCAGGCGTGGCAGGAAAATATCTTAACCTTGGAAGGAAATGCGCTGCATGAAAAGGCGGATAATCCCCATATTCGGGAAAAACGCGGCGATACGATTTATGTGCGTGCGCTTCCTGTCCATTCCGCTGAGCTCGGTATTAATGGTGTGTGTGACATGGTCGAGTTTACACAACGTGCAGGCGGCATTACGTTATCCCGTGAGCAAGGCACGTTTGCGGTAAAACCCGTGGAATACAAGCGGGGCAAGCCGAAAACGCATGATGCAGACATCATCCAGCTGGTGGCACAGGTGATGTGCCTGGAGGAAATGCTGCAGACAACGATTGACGAGGCGGCGATTTATTATCATGAGGTGAAGCGCCGGACAGTTGTACCCATTACCGATGAGTGGCGCGAAAAGGTTGTCGCTATGACACAGGAGATGCATAGCTATTATAAGCGCCGCTATACGCCGCGCGTGAAAACAGGAAAGCATTGTACAAGCTGTTCACTTCGCCACATTTGCCTGCCTGAGCTACTGGCGAAAGAAAGCGTCGAAACCTATATGAAGAGGATGATGGCACAGTGAAACGTTTACTAAATACGATTTATGTTTCCCAGCCTGATATGTACCTCTCGCTGAACGGAAAAAATATTGTGCTGTTGAAAGATAATGAAGAAGTAGCGAAAGTACCGCTGCTAAATATTGAAGGCATTTGTACATTTGGCCATCAAGGAGCAAGCCCGGCGTTAATGGCACACTGTATGGAGGAGAATATTAGTCTTACTTTTTTCTCAAGCAGCGGGCGTTTTCGAGGTCGATTGACAGGTGAAATTAATGGAAATGTAACGCTTCGAAAAAAGCAATACGCATTGTCAACTAATGAAGAAGAGAGTGCAAAAATTGCACGGAATATGATTGTCGGTAAACTGTATAATGCCGAACAAAATTTGAAACGCACGTTGCGTGACCATGCTCTTCGCGTTGATGTACCACGTTTAGAAAATGTTATTGGACGCTTAAAGCAGTCCCGGCTGCTTGCCTTGGAAGTAACAGATTTAGAAGAACTTCGTGGCATAGAGGGCAATGCAGCGGGCGCGTATTTTTCGGTTTTTAATGAGTGTATTTTGCAGCAGAAGCAGGATTTTACCTTTAATGGACGCAGCCGCCGCCCTCCTTTAGACCGTGTGAACGCTCTTTTATCTTTAGCTTACTCGCTCCTTGCCTCTGAAGTGGCAGCAGCTTTAGAAGGTGTCGGCCTGGATGCGTATGTTGGGTTTTTACACCGTGATCGTCCGGGTAGAACATCTCTTGCTCTCGATGTAATGGAGGAGTTAAGGCCAGTTATCGCTGAACGTTTTGTCCTGAAATTGATCAATCGCCAGCAAATCAAAGGAAATGATTTTGTTGTGAAAGAAAACGGAGCCGTACTACTAACAGATGATGCACGGAAAACCTTTTTTAAACTTTGGCAGGAGGCAAAGCAAGAAACAATCACCCATCCATACCTAAAGGAAAAAATACAATGGGGATTAGTCCCGCATGTGCAAAGCCTGCTGCTGGCAAGGTTCCTGCGCGGAGATTTAGACGCATATCCGCCATTTTTAGTGAGGTGAGAAGATGCTTGTTTTGGTCACTTACGACGTCCAGACCTCATCAGTCAGTGGAGCAAAACGTTTGCGCAAAGTCGCGAAGAAGTGTGAAGAATATGGGGTGCGTGTACAAAACTCGGTGTTTGAATGTGTAGTAGATGCTACTCAATTAAAAAAGCTCCAGCTGGATCTTGAGAAAATTATTGATGCCGACTGTGATTCCTTGCGCTTTTATATTCTTGGCAACAACTACACTAATAAGGTCGTTCATATCGGTGCAAAGGAAGCGCTTAATGTGGAGGGACCGCTTGTGTTTTAAGGTATGCGCGAACCATAAGTGCCCATGAATTTACGGGGAGGTTCGCGCAAAATTTGAGGGTAGAAACGCATTTTTATTTAAAAGCTTTTATTAGTTCATTGAATAAACCACTATATATAGTATAGTGGTTGTGAGGTATTACTATATCTCGCAGTCTCTCCCTGTTTGGGG
>DEQA01000327.1 GCA_002359075.1 Planococcaceae bacterium UBA3378 | reverse complement strand
TAATCGTACTTAGCTCTGTAAGATCCTCCAGTTGATCGGCGAGGATTTCCTTTAAGGCCCGGATATGTTCTTCATTATATGAATGCGGCTCTTTTGTTACATTCGGTACTGCCAATAATAGCATGATAAAACCTCCTTCGTTCTTCTACAACACTATTAGCCTGTTTCATAAAGGGTGTAAACATTTCTGCTGCTGTTCCTTACTGGCTTTTTTATTATTCACCTACTAAAGAGGTGTTATTCTCCCGCTGCCGCGTATTCACCATTCCTGTGCAGCTTCCTCCAGCTGGGTATGAGCAGCAAGTCTCCATTTCCTTGCTTCTTCTTCGTCTTTTGGAACGCATTCTCCTGCTTCAAATAAATAGGCGAGGTTTATTTTTGCCTGATAGTCCCCAAGAAGAGCTGCCTGCTTATAATAAGAGATGGCTTTTGGTCCGTTCTGCTCAACCGCAATGCCTTTTTCATATAAATACCCGAGATTATAAATTGCGTCTATATAAAATTGCTCCGCTGCACGCTCAAACCAAGCCAGCGCCTTTTCATTATTACGATCTTTCCCGAGAAGGCCTTCCAAATAAATACATCCAAGACGGTACTGTGCATCTTCATAGCCGCCTGTTGCTGCCTGTTCGTAATACAGATAAGCCTGCTTTTCATCCGGTGCTGTGCCCAGTCCCTGCTCATACATTATGCCTAATGTAAACATCGCTTCTACTACGCCATTTTTTGCTGCACAGCTGAACCACTCCAGCGCTTTTTCCTCATTCACCTCTACGGATTCCCCGTTTAAATACATATCTGCCAGGTTATTAGCCGCAGCTGCATGGCCTTGCTCGGCCGCCTGCTTATAGAGCTCGAATGCCTGATTTTCATCTATTTCTATCCCGTTTCCTGCATAATAACAATTGGCGAGCTCATATTGTGCAGGCGCATATGCTTGCCCGGCCGCTTTTTTTAACCATGCAACAGCCTCAGATTCCCGGTCCTTTTCCATTAAATACATGGCAATAGTAAACATGGCCTCTGCTTCTCCATTGATCGCCTCGGCAGCAGTAGCATGCAGCTCTTCTTCTATAAGTTCAAATAATGTATGCTTATCCATTATGCCTCTCCTCTAAAATAATCAATTAAAAACTGCTTGAATTCATTGGCGGCCGGTGATAAATAACGTCCCTTCACCCATGCTACGCCAATTTTTCTACGGCATAGAGGTGAACTGACGGATATTTTTTTTACATTGAAGTGTTCAAGACCCTTAATATGGGGAATAAGTGATACGCCAAGCCCTGCTCCTACAAATCCTGCTACGGTATGCATTTCCTCTGCGGAGAAAGTGGTTTTTGCCGTAACACCTGCTTCCTTTAAAAATTGGTCAACAATTTGGCGCAAAGAATTTCCGCGCTTTATCGAAATAAACGGTTCATCCTGTATTTCATGAAGCTCAATCGTACTTCTCTTCGCCAGCTGATGATTGGCAGGAACGATCACAAATAGTTCCTCCGTCCAAAGGTCCACCCATTCAATGTCAATGAGCTTGGATTCAATTTCCTGGGATAGGCAAAGGTCGATTGCTCCTTCTTCCAGGCGTTTCAGTAAGTTAAGGGATGTTGCCTGTGTTAAGGAAAATTTCATGTACGGATACTTTTCCGGAACGGTTGCCATAAGTTCAGGGACAATTTCCATCCCTAATGTATGAATAAAACCAAATGCTACCTCCCCGTGTCCGGGGGTAGTAATATCTCCAAATTCCTGCATGATTTTATCGTACTCAGCTAATATAATATCGACACTTTCCAGAAATAGAATGCCATATCGATTTAAAAAGATTGAACGCCCTTGCCTATCAAAAAGCGGGACGCCCAGCTCCTGTTCGATATTAGCGATTGACTTGCTGAGGGCTGGCTGTGAAATACTCAGTTTTTCCGCTGCACGTGTCATATGCTGCAGCTTTGCAACTGTTTTAAAGTACTGCAATTGCTGTATTTCCAAGAAAAACTGCCTCCTTTTAATCAATAACTAAAAGATATCAAAATAATAGAAATAATAAATTGTACTTATGTATTTATAGCACTATAATAGCTATAACGAAACGAATTCATATCAAATTTTTTACTCAATGACAACTGTTTTTTACGAAATTTCAATTGATTGTCAAAATTTCTTATATCAAATGAACATACAATATCTCATTAAAGGAGTTTGTTTAAAAATGAAAATCATTCCACCAAAGCCTTTTACAATCGAAGCCGGCAAACGTGCTGTACTTCTGTTGCACGGCTTTACGGGAAATACAAATGATGTAAAACGTTTAGGAAAATACTTAGCTGACCGTAATTATACTGTACATGCGCCGCTTTACAAAGGACATGGCAGTGATCCAAAAACATTAATTCAAACAAACCCGATTGAATGGTGGAACAGCGTCATTGAAGGCTATGATGTTCTTCGCAGTCTTGGCTATGAGGAGATCGCAGTTGCCGGTGTATCACTGGGCGGCATTTTCTCCTTAAAACTTGGTGTGGAACGTCCAACAAAAGCAATCGTCACAATGTCAGCTCCTGCTATTGCAAAAAGTCCTGAGAGCTTACAAAGCCGTATTATTGACTATGCTATCAATTATAAAAAATTGTCCGGTACGTATGATCCGGTTGTAGACCGTCCGGAGCGTGTTGCAGATTTAGTTCGAATGCCATCACTTGACTATTTGCAAGGGATGATTAATGATACAAGTAATAAGCTTGAAAATATCGAAGCACCTGTACACATCCTTCGGGGGTTACAGGATGATGAATATTATTGCGAGAGCGCGGATTTGATTTACAGCTCTGTCAATTCACGCATCAAATCTGTAAAAACTTTTGTGAACTCCGGCCATATTCTTACATTAGGCAAAGAGCGCGATTTAGTCTTTGAAGAGGTGTACCGCTTCTTTGAAGGACTAAAATGGAAAGAATAATGAATAGACATTCTTTTATTTGTCTATACTAACAACATTATCCCCAGCAGAATACCCCTTCTGCTATATATATTAAAAATAAGCGACGAGGCAGATTCCCCATCTCCCCGTCGCTTATTTTTATTACCGTAATACTTGCTCATAAAAGTTTGAGATAATTTTTGCAGCTTGGGCACGTGTTAAATAGCCTGTTGGATTGAATTTTCCAGTCGAGCCTACCCCTGAAGCAATTTGCTTTTCATATAAGAAGGTAATCGCTTCCTTATATTCGCTGCTATATGTGCTGATATCGGTAAATGGCGCCAGTTTTACCGGCTCGTACACTGTTCCTGTTTCTTTTTCATAGGCACGCTGGATCATTAAGGCCATTTGTGCACGAGTAATGCGGTCACCCGGCTTAAACAGCTGGCCGATTCCTTTTACGATATCTGCTTCAGCTGCTGCTGCAACTTCTTCCTGTGTTTTCACTGGATAGTGAAGCATATCTTTAAATGGCACAGGTTTTGTTGCCTCTAAGTCCAGTGCACGTGTTAGAATTGATGTCATTTGAACACGTGTCAGCGGATTAGACGGCTTAAATGTCCCGTCCTTATAACCGCTCATGAGCCCATACTCCGCGGCCTTTACTGCATAGCTATAAGATTCACTATCTTTTGGAATATCCGTAAAGTCTACCTTCACTTCAGGAAGCGGTGTCAGCATTACATACTCAAGGACCGGCGCTGCAAATTGCTCTGCAATCACTTTATAGCCCTGCTCACTCGGATGGATGTTCTCGGGATTTGGTAAATAGGCTGCCGTATCAGCGGCTATAGCATCACTCACTTTTACAAAGTACGCGCCGTTACCTTCTGCGATCCCTTTTACTTTATTATCAAGTAATCCTACGAGCATATTTAATTGCTCTGAAAGCTTTGTCATATGCGGGAATGGATTATAATACCCCATCACAAATACATCGGCAGTCGGATTAAGCTGTGTAATACGCTTTAAAATGAGTGCATAATTTCCGGCCATTTTCCCGATTGCCTGCTGTACTTCGGAAAAGTTAAGGCTAATATTACCGGAGTCATCCTGCTTCAGAGTTTTCAAAACATCATTTGCTCCGACACTAATCGTGATTACATCCGCCTTTTTGATCTCATCTATTAAGGAAACCTTTTTCCCTGTTTCAGAAGAGGGTTTCTCTACGTCTTTATTTAGCTCATTCAATACTTGCTCTGTTGTATAGCCAGGAACCGCAAACCCTTTATTGTAGGATGCGAGCAGCTCTGCTTCCTCTAATGTTTGGGCAAGATAATCCGCATAGCCGGTTCCAACAGCACCTGTTTCAATCATTCCGGCAGCAAGCGAATCACCTAACGCAAGATAGTTAGCCGGTTCCCCTTTATTGCCTGTCATAGCCGCTGCGGGACTGACAAGCTGGAACGTCAATAACACTACCGCCAGAAACTTCAATAGTTTCAACTACATTTCCCCCTTTACTCTTTTACTATATTAATTATAGTAGACTCTATTAATCTCCTGCAAAGATTCATAAGAAAAGCTTAAGTTGAGTAAAACAGTACATATGCTGTTGTTTCGCGGCCTGTCTTCGCTACTTTTTCCCCACAAATGAAAGGCAGCTACAGTACCATTAGCTGCCATCTAATTTCACTACATTAAAATTCTCTTCAATAAGGAGCCAGTTTTGAGGGAAGGCTAATCCAAGCTTCCAATACCCTATTCCACGAAGCCCCAGCTTTTTCAAAAGGTCAAACTTTGCCTGGATAGACCTTGCATCCTCAAACCATACAATATGTTCCCGGCCTTCCTCATCTTGATACGTGAAGAAAGGCGCCTGAGCTTTTGTATCATATTGAATATTTGTTTGATACTTAACAGCAAGCTGGATAGCTGCTTGTGGACTGATTGCCCGGGCATACTCTCCTCCCTGTACAAATGGCAGTGTCCAGTCGTAGCCGTACAGGTTTTGGCCCAT
>DEQA01000049.1:1834-11155 GCA_002359075.1 Planococcaceae bacterium UBA3378 | reverse complement strand
ACGGTGAAACGCTGATGAACGAAGCGTTTTCTACGATAGAATCTCGCTTTCTTGAGCGCATCCAACACGCTTCAGAAGCAGATTTAGAGGAAATTAATCAAGCGATCGAGACCCTGCAGAAAAAACTGTTTTATTAAAAGAAAGCTCCGGCTTCTCATACAGATAAAGGAGAATCCGGTTTATTTTATCTCTATCAGTTTCTAAACTTTCGAATATTTTTTTCATCCTTTCCATGCAATGTTACTTCCCCATAGTAAGCGGTTTTTCTCTATATAAATAAGCACACCTGTTAATTCTTTAACAGGTGTGCTCTCTCGTGTTGTATATAAATCCCCTGCTGTCTAAAAGGAGCAGCTCTTTTTATGTGCCGTTTACTGATTCATTATTTTAAATGCTCATTTAGCACATTCTCTTCCAAAACTTCAGCCGTATCACCATATACTTTGATAAGGTGATTTTCTCCCCATGTACAAAGCGAATTTAAAATCCCCTGCAGGCTCCATCCATATTCACTTAACTCATATTCTACTTTAGGCGGTACTTGATTATAGACGATTCTATTAATAACCCCGTCCTCCTCTAACTCCCGCAATTGCTGAGTTAGCATCTTCTGTGTGATATCGGGCATAAGCCGTTTTAATTCACTCGTTCGTTTCTTGCCGTGTGTGAGATGACATAGAATCACACATTTCCACTTACCGCCTATTACTTCCAGCGTCGCTTCTACAGAAATATTGTATTTCTTTTTCTTCATATAATACCTCCATATTTACAGGAACTAAAAAGTGCCTATAGCACTTTTAGGTTCCTACAGCACTTTAAAGTGCGTACTTCTCTATTGATTCTGCATAGATCATAATAACATTTATCGATCGAGTTTTAACGTAATTCATTTTAATTTACTAAAACAAGATCGTTCATACATGCCCACGTTATACAGGAGGTGAAAATGCCAATGGGTAAAAAACAAAGTACATTTGCACTGTTGGCCTTGGCGATAAGTGCATTTGCGATAGGAACAACGGAATTTATCAGTGTCGGCCTATTACCATTGATAGCGCAGGACTTACAAATCTCTGTAACGACAGCGGGCTTAACTGTTTCCTTATATGCATTGGGCGTAACCTTTGGGGCGCCGGTTCTAACAGCCATTACTTCCAGCATGTCACGAAAAACACTATTACTTTGGATAATGATTGTTTTTATCATAGGTAATAGTTTAGCAGCTGGGGCAACAAGCATCGGTGTGTTGCTTGCTGCTCGTATCATTTCCGCTCTTTCGCATGGGATTTTCATGTCGATCGGTTCTACGATTGCAGCAGAGTTAGTGCCGGAAAATCGAAGGGCGAGCGCTATTTCCATTATGTTTTCCGGACTTACGGTGGCCACTGTTACAGGCGTACCATTAGGAACATTTATAGGACAGCAATTTGGCTGGAGAGCGGCCTTTATTATCATTGTTGGCATCGGTGTGATTGCTTTCATCGCGAATAGTATCCTGATTCCATCCGGTTTACGAAAAGGAACCCGTACAACGTTCCGTGATCAATTCAAATTAGTGACAAACGGCCGTTTAATGCTTGTATTTATAATTACCGCTCTAGGTTACGGCGGAACATTCGTTGTCTTCACTTACTTGTCACCTATATTACAGGACATCACCGGGTATACAGAGGGAGCAGTAGCGAGTATTCTGCTTGTATATGGTGTGGCAATTGCGATCGGCAATATGGCGGGCGGCAAACTGTCCAACGATAACCTGATTAGGACGTTGGTTTACATGTTCCTTGTCCAAGCAGCTATCCTGTTTATTCTGTGGTTTACAGCACCCTTTAAAACAGCAGGATTGATTACTATTTTCTTCATGGGACTCTTAGCTTTTATGAATGTCCCTGGCTTACAAGTCTATGTAGTGATGCTGGCAGAACGATTCGTACCTGCTGGAGTCGATGTGGCCTCAGCCCTTAATATTGCTGCCTTTAATGCCGGCATTGCAATCGGGTCTTATTTAGGCGGGCTGATCACAAATTCTATCGGGCTGATTCACACCTCTTGGGTAGGAGGACTGATGGTACTGACAGCAGCCATTCTTGCAAGCTGGAGTGCTAGCCTCGAAAGAAAAGATCAAAAAAGCAATGAATGGAAAGAGACTGTTTTATAAGGAAGAAATGTAGGAATACCTACTATAGAATGAACTGATTTTCTGAAAAAATGGAGGTTTATAATCATGATAAAAAATCTACAAGCTACAACTACTTTGCATAACGGTGTAAAAATGCCTTGGTTCGGACTGGGCGTATTTAAAGTCGAGGAAGGACCGGAACTGATTAATGCCGTTAAATTTGCTATTAAACACGGTTACCGCAGCATTGACACTGCAGCCGTTTATGAAAACGAAGAAGGCGTTGGTCAAGCAATTCAAGAGGCATTAAAAGAAACAACTATCCGACGGGAAGACTTATTTATTACATCAAAAGTATGGAATGCCGACTTGGGCTATGAATCTACAATTGCTGCTTATGAAACAAGCCTAAAGAAACTCGGGCTTGAGTATTTGGATTTATACCTTATCCACTGGCCGGTAGAAGGTAAATACAAGGAAGCTTGGCGTGCATTAGAGACACTTTATAAAGAAGGAAAAGTTAAAGCTATCGGCGTGAGCAACTTCCAAGTCCATCATCTTGAAGCATTACTAAAGGATGCCGAAATCAAGCCGATGATCAATCAGGTAGAATGCCATCCGCGGCTGACTCAGAAAGAAGTTCAAGCTTTTTGCCAACAGCATGATATCCAACTGGAAGCCTGGTCACCTTTAATGCAGGGGCAATTATTAGATAATCCGGTACTGCAGGCAATCGCGGACCATCACGGCAAGTCCATCGCCCAAGTTATATTACGGTGGGATTTACAAAATGGGATCGTTACGATTCCAAAATCCACAAAGGAACACCGGATTGTTGAAAACGCTACTATATTTGACTTTGTATTAAGTGCAGAAGAGATGCAGCAAATTAACGACCTGAACGAAAATCACCGGGTAGGTCCTGATCCTGACAACTTTGATTTTTAACTAACCAAGTGCTGAAATATTAGATAAAGCAGCCGCTTTTTCTTTCATCAACGTACTCCCCCGCCAATTGGTATACTGATCCTTTGGCTGGGGAGTTTTTTATTGTTGAATAGTATGAAAAATAAAATATAAGTCTAGTATCTTTCGTTTCTTATACAGCTTTAAATAAATCCCCAGTTGAAATTTACAAAAAATTCAAGTGTGATAACAGTAATTTATGTGGAAAAATAAACATTCATATTTAAATAAAAGTCCCTCCCAGCATAGATAGGTATTCTAACCTGCTGTTTTGAAGGGACTTTAGTGTCTAAATTTCTTTGCGGTATGAATCGATCTGACACCGCTAAACTAAATTCTGAAGTATACTATTTCTCCAGCCAGCGCTTTGCCCGCAATTTTTGAAAAAGTGGCCTTTTCATTATTCTTTCATACCAAACCACTCATTCTCTACGTCCACATGGTAAAAAACGGATGTTTACAATGTTGGCATTCGTGTATTTTAATATGTAGACCAAAATTTCTGGATGAATCCCCTATTTCACTAAAGAAACCGTAATAATTTTTCTAATAAACTAAAAATATTGACTTAGAAATAATAATGGGCCTATAATTTAGACCATATTAAAAGTTGCTTTAAAGAAACAAATTATCATACAGCAAATATGTTGTAACTAGGAAACGATACATATTTAGAAGGAAAAAAGCATAGTTTGGGAGGTTGATCAAGTGGAAACAGACAAAAAAAATAATACTTTATTAAATAGTGCAACGACATCACTAAACGATGAGTCACGGGGACTAAAGCAGCTGCTGCCGTTTTTAGGTCCTGCTTTTGTTGCTTCCGTTGCCTATATCGACCCCGGAAATTATGCAACAAATATTGCGGCGGGATCAAAATACGGTTACCAGTTATTATGGGTTATTCTCGCATCGAATTTAATGGCCGTACTCATTCAAATGATGTCTGCCAAACTCGGTATTGCGACAGGCAGAAATTTGCCTGAGCTAAGCCGTGAACGTTTTTCTAAAAAAACATCTATCCTGCTGTGGATACAAGCAGAATTGGTTATTATAGCGACCGATTTAGCTGAATTTATCGGTGCCTCGTTAGGACTTTATTTACTTTTTGATATTCCGATGATTGCCGCTGCCCTTATAGCAGCAGTCGGATCGTTTGCCATTTTAGAATTACAGCGCAGGGGCGTACGTCCATTAGAAGCGATTATTACGGCCATGATTTTTATTGTTGTCATCGCATTCGGGATCCAAGTATTTTTTGCTGAACCTGAGGCCGGTCCACTGCTCAAGGGGCTATTCACCCCATCATTCGATGGTGTAGACAGTATTCTTCTATCTGCCGGGATATTGGGAGCGACCGTTATGCCGCACGCTATTTATTTGCATTCCGGACTCACAAGCAGCAGAATTATCGGTAAAAATGAAAAAGAGCGCAAAAAGATTTTTAAATTTGAAGCGATTGACGTCATCATTGCCATGATTATTGCAGGGGGCATCAATGCAAGCATGCTCATTGTAGCTGCTGCCTTATTTAATAAAGAAGGACTGCTTGTCGAAGATTTGGAAGTTGCTTTTAACCACTTTGATTCTTTACTCGGTCCAACTGCAGCTATTTTGTTTGGTATCGGTCTGTTATCCGCAGGTTTATCCAGTTCCTCTGTTGGTACGATGACCGGGGATATTGTGATGCAGGGGTATATTCAGAAAAAAATCCCTCTATATGTAAGACGGTTCATCACGATGGCACCGCCACTGGCTATTATTATGATGGGCGTCAACCCTACCAAAGCACTTGTGATGAGCCAGGTTGTTTTATCTTTCGGGATCGCCTTTGCCCTGATCCCATTAATCATCTTTACGAGCGATAAAAAACTGATGGGCACGCTCGTTAACCGGAAACTAACTACCGTTATTGCCTGGTCCATTGCTGTATTAATCATCTGTTTAAATCTATTCCTGCTATACGAAACACTTTTCGGTTAATCCATAGGTTCTATAGCACAAAACAAGCCGGTTTTTATTTCCACATAAAAATCGGCTTGTTTTCTATTGTTTATAAGACATTTTCGGTATTATTGATTACTTTGGACCTTCACCAAAAGTTAGGGATGACAAGCTAGTATGATAATAAGTTGATTGGAGTGGCGACTGGCGACTCCTTGGAGAACAGCACGGGCTTAAAAATCCAATGATTTCGGGGGCCTATCCCCGAAATCATTTAGTTGATGCCCCCGCAGAAAGCGTCCAGCCAGAACGGAAATCAACTCCATGTTACGGTGATGAACCATTATTTCACCATTTAAATATAATGAATTATTTTTCTCTATCTGATTCCTTCATACTCGGCTCCCCTTTTCCCTTCCTATACTTCTTCAATTGGAAAATTCAATATATATCTTTAAGATATTTTTCGTTTGAAAGATCTACTTTATTAGTAATATACCGGGTAGATAGATTTAATCTAAATTTGATAAACCCATACTATTTACCGATATTTCTGAATTTTATAAAATTAGATATTCGCATTAATTTTCTTATGATAAATTGATGATGACGCACTAAATGGAACGTGCGGAAATTTCAGGTAAAGGGGAAATGAGAATTGAAGAATGTGAAGTTTGCAAAGTTCTTTAGTAGCATTCTAGCTTTCGTTATGGTGCTTTCTTTATTGGTTCCATTCTCGAGTGCTGGTGCTGAAGAACTGAAACCATTCAAGCAGAATGGTCAAAGTGAAAGTATCATCCAGCTAAAGGCGGCTATTGCTGAACAGCTAAGCTTATCTAAAGATGGGCCGACCCTTCATGAAAGCCTGCAAAATATATCAGGCAATCAAGAAGTTGCAGTCATCGTTCATTTATCTGAAAAACCAGTGGCATTAGAGCAAGGAATGAGCCAGGTTAAAGGCAAAAAATTCTCTAATGCCCGGGCAAATGAAGTTCGCGCAAATGTAAGAGCACAGCAGGCAAAGGTAAAAAAGGAGCTGGCTGCCAAAAAAGTACAGATGACACAGGGATACACATTTGATACGGTGTTAAACGGCTTTGCGGCAACTGTACAAGCAGATGATCTTCAAAAGCTTCTGACAGTCGAAGGAATTACATTAATCGAACCGGATGCAGTTGTTTACGCATCGGAAGATCCGACGATGAAATCCTCGGACCTTATAAAGGAAGATCAACTAGAAGCTCAAATGAATACAAGTATTTCTTTCCTTGGTATCGAACAGCTTTGGGATGAAGGAATTGAAGGACAAGGAATAAAGGTAGCTGTATTAGATACGGGTATTGATGCAGATCATCCTGAGTTTGCCGGTATTTATAAAGGCGGAAAAAACTTTATCCCCCATTCATCCACTTATACGAAACCTCGTGCAGATAATGATGCATCGGAAACATCGCCTTCGGAGCGTCCAGCCGGGGTACCTGAATTCAACTCAAACGGAAGCTCGTTCTACACTTCTCACGGTACACATGTTGCGGGCACAATTGCAGCAATCGGAGCTAACGAATTCGGTATTAAAGGAATTGCACCGAAAGTAGATCTTTATGCTTATCGTGTTCTTGGGGCATATGGAAGCGGAGCCACATCCGGTATCGTGAAGGCAATTGAAACGGCTGTCATAGAAGAAATGGACATTATCAACCTTTCACTTGGCGGCGGCGCTAACTCTGAAACAGATGCGGGCTCATTTGCGATTAACAATGCTATGATGGCTGGAACAATCGGCGTCATTGCAACGGGAAACTCCGGTCCAAATCGCGGAACAATGGGTACACCTGCAACAGCACGTTTAGGGATTGCTGTCGGTAACACAACAAATCCGGAAAACATGTATAACGGAGAAGTGAATATTACAGTCGGCGACGTCCACTTCACAAAGCAGCTTCCATTAATGAGCACGACTTTTGGGAAAAATGTAGCAACACAGCTTCAAGGAGAGTTTGATCTCGTTGCTATTCCTGGAAACGGCGAAAGTAAAGATTTTGAGGGAATTGATGTAGAAGGTAAAGTGGCATTGATTTCCCGCGGCAGTATCGCATTTGTTGATAAAATTGCGAATGCAAAGGCAAATGGAGCAGTTGCAACGATTATTCATAACTTTGCCGGCGGAACGAATGCACCGGACATTTCAGGCACATTCCTTGGTGACTCCTTTGAATTTCTGCCAACATTTGATATGTCCCAGACGGATGGCGACGCAATCCGTGCTGCATTAGCAGGCGGAGCAGGAAAAATAAGCTTTGGTCATTTTGCTTCCACAACGACACTTGGGGATGATGTAAACGCTTCAAGCTCCCGTGGCCCATCTACACCAAACTTTGATATTAAGCCGGATGTAAGTGCACCCGGAACAAACATTATGTCAACGATTCCAATGTATAAAAATGATTTCCCTGATGCGGATTACAAGGAAGCATATGCCCGCAAAACAGGAACTTCTATGGCAACCCCGCATATTACAGGTATTGCTGCATTAGTAAAGCAGGCAAACCCTGATTGGAGCGCGTTTGATGTAAAAGTGGCACTTTCTAATACAGCAAAGGTTCTAGATAAAACAAAATATGATGTATTTTCTCAAGGAGCAGGACGTGTAAATGCTTATGCAGCAGCACATCCGGAAATTCTTGCCTATGCACTGGATAGCGCCATTTTAGATGGAACTGGTGCAGTTGCAGAAAACCTAAAAGGTACAGTTACTTTCGGTCCACAATCACTGAAAGACGGAGATATTTCTGTAACGAAACAGGTTTTAGTAAAGGATATGAAAGGAAACGGAGGCAATTATAATGTATCAGTGGATGTGACGAAAACATTTGGTGATGCAACGGTAACAGTAGATCAGCCAACATTTAATCTAGCCGGTGAGCAAGTGTTAAACATTACATTAACTGCCTCACAGGCTGCAGCACCAAACGGCTCTGAAATACTGGGGTATATTCACATTAGCAATGGAGTGACAGACATCTCATTGCCATTCGCAGCTGACTTTGGCAGCGCGGCAGCAACGGAAATTAAAGATTTCAAAATCACAGAAACAGACCTGTCATTTAACGGAGACGGTGTGAAAGACTCGGCTTTGCTTTCCTTCACATTAACCGGTGATGTAACAACTAACTACATCGAGATTTGGGATATTATGAATCCTGAAGGCGGAGAATATGGAGACGGCTATATTGGTTATCTGCACGCAGGTACTGCACTAGGAAAAGGCTCTTATACGCTGAATATTGGCGGGCAGTACAAGCCTTGGGGATCAGCACANNAGCACCTGCCACAACGATTCCGGACGGACTATATACAATTGACTTTACCGGTCTTGCAGCATCAGGAGTCGTTTCGGATTATGTTGGACCAATTGTCGTGAAAACGACGAAACCGGCAATTACAGGCTTTGTCGCTGAAGGTGTCGCTACAGGACAAGTAACGGATAAGTATATCGACTACAATGAAGAATTATATTTATATGGTTTAGATTACAATCTAAATGATAAATTAAAAGCTTCCTATATTCCGACGATAAACGGCGAAGTACAAGCGCCTGTTGCCTTTGAATTAAATCAAGACGGCAGCTTCACCTTCCCGGTAACAGCAGAAACAACTGCTGTATCAGTAGTCATTACTGATGCTGCAGGGAATGTTGGCGAAGCAATGATATATGAAAAAGAAGCGGTAGAACCGGTAGTTACACTTTCTGTAAACCCAACGAAGCTGGATCTGACAGCCGGAGAAACGGCACAGCTTACGGTAACAGAAACGTCAACACCTGCTGAAGGCGAGGCAACGGTGGAGGACGTCACTTCAAAAGCTACGTATGTTGTTGCAGATGAAAATGTTGCAACAGCAGCAAATGGATTCGTAACGGCAGTTGGAGAAGGCACGACTACCATTACGATTTCATACGGTGATCAGGAAGTAACGGTACATGTTACAGTGAAGGCACCTGTTGTAGAAACGCCCGTAGTCACACTAGCAATCGACCAAGCCCACGTGGAGACGAGAATCGGTAAAGAAGTGAACATTAGGATTACGGAGATCACTACTTTTAATGGTAAAACAACAGAAAAAGACGTGACAAAACTTGCAGCCTACAAAGTAGCGGATGATAAAATAGCTACTGTAAAAGAAGGAGCTGTAAAAGGAAAAGGACAAGGGAATACGACGATTACGGTAACTTACGGGGAGCACACACTAACGTTTGATGTGAGTGTTGTAAAGCCAGGTAATGGCAACGG
>DEQA01000049.1:0-1719 GCA_002359075.1 Planococcaceae bacterium UBA3378 | reverse complement strand
AATGGCAACGGTAAGCAGTAAAGAACTTGCCAAGCCCAAGTCGTTATTAATTTGAGTTCAAGCAAAAACAGTGTGTAATAAAATGAGGCGCTATGACAGGCGGATTAGACGTATTCACTTACTTCTCTGCTATTCAGCGCGACGGTTTAAAAACAATTAATAAAGGTCAAAAGTTGAATTTTCATTTAGAAGTCGGCCAACGGAGACCGCAAGCGCCAAACAAAACATCGTAAAACTTTAAGATTCATGAGGTAACGAGTAAAAAGAGGCATTCTTTCATTTAGATGCCTCTTTTTTTCATGGGTTTCTTTATATGGTTTCTAATCTCCAACTATTCGATTAGCGTCAGAAAATTTTCCTAATCCCTTTTTATTATAAAGCATCATGGACCTCTCCTTCCGAAGAAGCTTCATTCCCAACAACAATAAAATATTCATCGGTCAGCGAGGTCTCGGTACTTGAAATATACGCTCTGTGCAAGAGAATCGGCTCAGTGTTCCCTCTCCCTTCTCACAGCTGCATGCTATACAAATTTTCGATTTAGACAGTCAGATTTTTAATGTTAAGTATTGTTGACATTATGTTAAGTAAACATTACATTTATTAGTAAAAAGGGGTTGGAGAATGTTAAAAAATAAAGTAAAAGAACTGCGGGCAAGACATGGATTTTCCCAAATTGAGCTTGCAGCCTTAACAGGGGTAACGAGACAAACGATTGGCTTTATTGAGAAAGGGGAATTTTCTCCCTCCATCACCCTCGCCCTAAAATTAGCTAAGCATTTGCAAGTAACTGTCGATGAACTATTTTGGTTAGAGGAGGACGTTTAATGCGAACGAAAGATATTCGGATACAGGAGCCATTATTTAATAGTGCATTTTTTGCTTTATTTATCGGTGCTTTTTCAGGAATCGCTTACTCATTCAAATATTTAGACACCGAAATGCAAAACAAAGTAATGCTTGGGTTAGAAGAGTTGAATTTTATTCCGCTGTTCATTTCAGTTATTTGCGTTGTCCTGTCGATCATTCTTTGCATTGTTTATGTACTAAAGGTGAAAAAACACAACCTCGAAAATCCTACTAAAAAAGTAAGAGCCTTTACCGCTTTTACATTAAACGAATTCAACGATGACGATGAATTCTTCAGTAAAGTAACGAATGAAGCAGCCCGCAAAGGCTATATCTTTTATACAAATGCAATCGGCGTGCTTATACTCCTGTTACTTTTCCAGCTTCCTCATATCGTTTATATCATTTTCGTCCTTAGCATTTGCCTCATTCAAAACTTGCTGTATTATTCGCATATGAAAAAATATTACCAATGACGAACGAAACGTATCCTGCTATTTCCATGCCACTCCCATTCATTGGGGATGGCATTTTCTTTAAATCCTGCGATGACGGTTGATAAGGGTTGCCTTTACAAGTTAAGAAGAGGATGAAAGAAAGGAAATAACAAAAGAAAATGAAATAGTCATCTCCGCACTAGACAAAGGGTATTGTTTATTGTATACTAAGGTTAATAAGATTTTATATACAAGAAAACAACAAATTCACCTATTCCAAAGAGTATCGTGTTTTGATTGGTACTTTTTGTAATATGTGAATTTTTTTCTTTTTAGAAAAAATGTGATCTTATTAAATACAATTAATGGAGGTCATATATATGACACAACAAGGTACAGTAAAATGGTTTAACGCAGAAAAAGGTTTTGGATT
>DEQA01000128.1:687-2697 GCA_002359075.1 Planococcaceae bacterium UBA3378 | reverse complement strand
ACCATTTTGGCACTGCCTAATACAGAGCTTGCAGCAATCTCAAGGGCCATTTCCTTCGGCATTCCTTCACGCACAGCTGCACGGGCAAGGGAATCGATATAGAGATAGGTGAAGGCCGGAGAAGCGCAACCAATTGTAGTGAAAATAGAAAATAGATTTTCAGGCAGCTGTACAATTGTGCCGATTGTGCCAAACATTTCTTCAATCAGCTGTTTGTGGGCAGTTGAAGTCGAGGCAGACGTTGAGTAACAGCTTGTGGAAGCGCCAATGACTGCATTAATGTTAGGCATAACGCGGAAGATCGAAGGATGTCCACCTAGCTGTTCCTGTAAATAAGCCAGCGTTTTTCCTGCTGCTATAGAGACGATAATCTGATCTTCTCGTAAAAACTCCTTTACTACCGGCAGGATAGATGGCAGTACTTGAGGTTTTACAGCCAACACAACCACGTCGACTTTTTTCATTAACTCCTCTATTGTTGTGCAACCCCGAATGCCGAATTGCTGCACCAATTCATCTGTTTTTTCGTAAGAACGATTCATTCCATATAGATGATTTGTATCAAATTTTTTGCTTGTTGCCATACCTTTAATAATGGCTGTTGCCATGTTTCCAAGGCCGATAAATCCGTAATTCATGCTCATGCTCCTTCTGATTTCGTAGCATATAGTATAGCATAAAAATATTAGCATATTAGGTAAGAAAGATTGGCAGTCGGGAAACATAACAAAATAAGAAACGTCTATTATACTCGGGATTGTTCTTAAAAGCATCTAACTGTAGAATAGGTATGATAGATGGATGGATCGGGAGTGAAAGCTTTTTGAAGAAAAATAAAAAAAACCTGCCTATATTTGAAAATGTGGTTGTATTTCCGGGCACCATTGAAAAATTATTGGAACAAGCACATGCCTATGCAGAGGATTATCAATATAATTTAGCAAATGAAAAGTTTCATGAGGCTTTGCAATATACAAGCGGAGATGAAGTAACGCTAAGTGTGTATGCATATTCATTGTATGAAGCACGGGATTTTGAAAAGGCAAAAGAAATTTGTGAAAGGCTGCTTGAAATAGGGCCTTCTATGTATTTTGAGGCGATGGAGCTCTACTTAACGATCTGTATGCAGCTGCGCCAGTTTACACAAGTGGAAAAGATTATTGAATCATTGCTGGAAGAGGGCGTTATTCCCGAAGAACAACTGGATAAATTTACACGCCTGAAAAATTTAAATGCTGATATTGCAGAAAACAAGCGAGCCCAAGAGGATGGAGAGGTCATTCAACAATCATTCGAAAACGAATTTTCGATTGAAGGATTTCTAGAAAAGAAGGCTGAAGAGCAGCTGGTCATTGTCCATGAGCTCATGATGGCTAATATACGGCCGGTTGCCCTTTCTCTTAAAGAAATCATTGAACATGAACAGACACATCCGTTCGTCAAAAGCCTTATTCTTCTCCTGCTGGTCGAACAGGAGGTGGCGATCTGGCTCGACATCAAAAAATTTGACCGGGTGTTGACGGTAAATCCCGCACAGCTCGAGCTGCCGACAAAACTGCCGCACTTTCAGGCCGTAATGGACATTGTAATAAAAAAACTCGAACAGGAGCCCTCAACGCTTGAGCTTGTCAAACATCTAATCGAGAAGCATGCAATCACCACCTATCCATTCGAGTGGCTGGATTATGATGACGAAGAGGTCGCGCTGGGTTATATTAAGTATGTGGGGGCAATGTTCGGCGAAGTACAGGGAATGGATAACGAAGTATTTGACTTTCTATACCACCTTGAAAAGCTGACAGAATTACAACATATGTGAAAAAAGTTGAAACTATGCTCATCTATGTTATACTAAAATGGTTGTCAAATCGTATAAAACGAACAATTGGTACACAACCTTAAATTTATTTTGGAGGTCATTTATATGTCAGTTAAATGGGAAAAGCAAGAAGGTAACCAAGGCTTATTAACAATTGAAGTACCTGCTGCAGAAGTAAACAATGCTTTAGA
>DEQA01000128.1:0-602 GCA_002359075.1 Planococcaceae bacterium UBA3378 | reverse complement strand
AAAAAATACGGTGTAGAAGCTCTATACCAAGATGCTTTAGAAATCATCATTCCTGATGCATACTCTAAAGCAATCGACGAAGCTGGCATCGAGCCGGTTGACTATCCGGAAATCGCTGGTACTGAAAACTTTGCAAAAGGCCAAGACTTCACATTTACTGCTACTGTAACAGTAAAGCCTGAGCCAAAACTAGGAGAATACAAAGGGTTAGAAGCAACAAAACTTCCAACTGAAGTAACAGATGAAGAAGTTGAAGAACAAATCCAAGAACAATTAGCTCGTAAAGCTGAGCTGGAAATCAAAGAAGAAGGCGCGATTGAAGAAGGCGACACAGCTGTAATCGACTTCGAAGGTTTCCAAGGCGAAGAAGCTTTTGAAGGCGGTAAAGGGGAAGACTATCCGTTAGAAATCGGTTCAGGTTCATTCATTCCTGGCTTTGAAGAGCAATTAGTAGGTGTGAAAGCCGGCGAATCTAAAGATGTTGTCGTAACATTCCCTGAAGAATACCATGCAGCTGAACTTGCAGGTAAAGAAGCTACTTTCAAAGTAACGGTTAAAGAAGTAAAAACAAAAGTACTTCCTGAATTAAACGACGAGTTTGC
>DEQA01000074.1:11979-13350 GCA_002359075.1 Planococcaceae bacterium UBA3378 | reverse complement strand
ATTTGGCTAATCAACACATGTGTCCCAAAATAGATCTTTTAAAATGAAGAACAGGGGTGGTTGAGTGATAATCCATTTCATCATATCGGTTGTCATTGCACTTAGTATCATTTTGCTTATTGGTTTCGCCGCGGGTATGGCGGTTTATAACCGTGAACGCATAGAAAAAGAAGGAAGAGAATGATAAAACATTTTTCTTCCTTTCTTTATGCGGAAATGTTCCTTACCACTTTGCTGTATGTTCTTCTATACAGCCAAGCATTTGTTTAATCTGTATGCTGCTGTTCTCCAGACGGATCCGGCCGTTATAGTAGCCGACCATTTGATGAATTTCCGAGCGGATGAGCTTGGCATCTGTTTTGGCAACCCGCTCAAAAAACGGTGTGAAGGTTAGGTCTACCGTTTCACTAAATTTGGATTTGACAGTCCAAGGCTCCATAAAGTTTTGCGGATTATAGTCAAACAGAACATCCTCGTGAATTTTAATCATCTTTCCATCAATAAACACGGCATTTTCCGTCATGCCTGTACCGTCCGTCCATTTCCCGCCGAAATTCAATCCGAATCGGCGACCGCGCAGGCGCTGGCTTGCCATAGCCCAGTTCCATGCTGCCTCTCTTGGCCATACACCTCTTCCAAAATCCAGCACAGCAAAGCTCTCTTCCTCATTGAAGACATAGCGGCGATCGCCGATTTTTACTATTCCAGTCGTCGGGAGGGTATGGTGTTTGGCTGTAAAATGAAACGTTTGGCGGCTCCAAGGAATGACAACATTCAGGGAGTCATCTTCTTCAGGGTGATGGATTGTCAGCTCTGCATACAAGCGTTCCCCGTCAAAATTATTGCTGGTCACGGATAAATGAGTATCACCGTTTAAATAAGCAATATGAATATTCATATCACTGCCGGCAAAGCTGATGGTCTCCAACACGTTTGAAGGCATCTTTACCTTGGCACCCAACGGAACAGTAATTGTTTTTTCAAAATAACGCTGTGTTTCATATTCAAGAAAATACACGAAGCAAACAGCAGCATAGCCGAGATGACTGATCGTGACAGAAAATAAAATATCCTCCCCATATATGCACCAGTAGTTCCACTTTTTTTTGCGCATAAAATGACCGCTTAAATTGCAGTTAATAATCGGCTTTCGGGCAAAGCCGATCACCTCGGGGTTTAAATTTCCCTTTTTATCACAAAGGGACATTGTTTCGAATATTTCCTTTTCTGCATGTTGCTTCATATCACCATCTCCTCTTGTGACATACTCTTTTCTTTCTATTTTAACAAAACAATAAAGGAATTGTTTGAGATTAAATGGGAAATTAAGAATTTTATTCTGATGTTATTTTAATATGTTGCCAATTGAAG
>DEQA01000074.1:0-11856 GCA_002359075.1 Planococcaceae bacterium UBA3378 | reverse complement strand
ATATAAAAGGATAAGAAAGAAAAAGGAGGAAGAAAAAATTCCTACTTACAATCGAGAAGCGGCAGTTGCCTATGCAAAAAAATGGTGGGATGGCAGAAATCCAAATTATCCATCATTCGCAGTGGATTGCACCAGTTTTATTTCACAATGCCTGTTTGCCGGCGGTGCCCCCATGAGAGGAGCGCCTGACAGGGGGAAAGGCTGGTGGATAACAGATGGTTGGAAAAATGGAAACGGCAGACAGTACCACCGTGAAACATGGAGCTATAGCTGGTCTGTTTCCCACAGTCTAAGATGGTATTTGGAAACATCCAAATCGGGACTGACGGCAAAACAAGTCTCCTCTGTCTCTGACTTACAAATTGGGGATGTTATTTTTTATGATTTCCAAGGAAACGGTGTTATTGACCATAGTACCATCGTTACCAGTATCAGAAACGGTATCCCATATGTCCATGCTCATACAAATGACAGCCAAAACCGCCATTACGAATATAGAAATTCAGGTGCATACACGCCGAATATTCAATATTATTTTTACCAAATTGACGATGTATTTTCGTAGGAATAAGAGGTAAACTCTTTTGCATCATGACATCCATCTGCATATAAACAGCTGGGGTTGATAGATATGCTTGGCATGCAATGAAAAAGAGAAGATATTTTAAAACTGCTCTACTTATGATAAGGTTGATTGAAAGAAAAGTGAATCCGTTTTACAGTAATATACTTTCTATATTTTAAGGAGAGATTCGGGAAATGAATGAACAATCGCTATCTGTAAGAGAGGCGGTCATCGGTCGACGTTCTATTAAACTATTTAACGGCCAGCCTGTAGACCGGGAAGATTTGCTAAGTATTATTAATGATGCTGTATGGGCCCCTAATCATGGTAACAGGGAACCGTGGCGTTTAGTGATGGCATGTGGACCGGAGCTCGAGAAGCTCTATGATTTGCTGCGCGAGCTCGCTATCCCGCGTTGGAAGGAACTTTCTTCAGAAGAGTTAAACAACCAGATGAAGAAATTTACGTTACCGGGTGCTTATATATTCGCCATTGTACCGGAAGATGCCCGCCAAAAAGAACGTCTGGAAGATTACGGAGCGGCCGCAAGCCTTCTGCAGAATATCCAGCTGCTCGCCTGGGATAAAGGGATTGGCTCCTGCTGGAAGACGCCTGGATTCCTTGATGTACCGAAATTCCGCGAGGCGATGAAAGTGGCTCCGGGAGAGCGCGTGATCGCTATGCTTCAGCTCGGCTATTTTGATGAACTGCCAAAAGGGAAAGAACGGAAAGCAGCCGAAGAAATTGTAACAATCTTTGGGGAATCATAAATAGGTGTTTTAGGATCGGCGTGATTTTACGTCCAGGTATTCCTTTTAGCCTGACAAAGAGTTAGACCGCCTGTTTCTTGATAAGCCCATTTATATAGGAAAAGTAGTATCCGCCCGCTTTTTGCATACATGCAGAAAGTTTGCGGATTTTTTATTTTTTAATAGCGATCTCTTGGTTGGCAAGTTTTTCGGGAATTTTTTCTAATTATACAAATATGTTTCGGTGTGAAAAAGCTAATTTAGCCGGAGTAGTTCGAAAAGGCAATGTTTCTTATTCAAATAAGGACAAAGAGACAGCCATCCGCTTTATGTATATGGGAAGAAAGCTAAAGAAAACAAAAAATAAGAGCAGCTTATATTATTAATAATCTGAATTTTAACACTTTTTAAACATCAAAAAAATGATAGAATGCGGTATATTTTTCGTAATATAGGGTACTTTTATATGGTAATAAACTAATGAGGAGTGGATCTTTTTATGAAAAATGCAAAATGGCTGGCAATCCCAATGAGTATGTTATTATTAGCAGCTTGTGGCAATGATGATGAGGAAGTAAAGAACGAACCTACCAATGCACCGACAGAACAAAATGAAGATGCGGTAGACAATGGAACGACATCAAATAATGGCACTACAGATGGGGCCAACAATAATGCAGTAACAAATGCGAATACAGACTTTAACTTCACACATTTTTCTCTTGATGTCGACTATTCCATGACAGAAAGCTTTGAAGCAGACTATGAAAATGAACAATCCGGTGTAGAAGCATCCATTGAAGATGATGTAAATAACGAAAAAGTATATGGTGATGAAGCTTATACACGATTAGAACCGATCTTTAAGGGCTTCACTTTTGATGCTTCAACAGCAGAAGATGAAGTGATCAAGGAAGTGCTTAATGCCTTTAATCTAAAAGAAGACTACACAGATTTAGAATTAGAAGTACGCTTTGCAGATGGTACAGAAAAAGAATATCACAAGCAAAAATAAAAAACTATCCGATCTGTACTATATACCCTACAAAATAGACACTTTAAAACGTCTATTCTGTAGGGTATTTTTCTTTATCAAGGGAAAAACATATTAGTACGAGTAAATAGATCGGAGGCTAGTAAAAAAATTCTATGCATCGAATTCAAATACCGCTTTACGACGTAAAATAAAAAGTGCTCCCTCGAGCTCTTCTTTAAAGAAGTCGGTTTAGATAGGAAGCAAATTAACTTGAAAATACCTCATTTAATGAATGTGCTTCTTGAATGGCCTCAAGTTTTATATGGCGTAAATACTCTTTTACTGCTGCACCGCCGATAAAAAATTTCACGTGCGGAACTGATTTAGCGAAGGTATCGAGGGCCAATAAACTTTTTCCTCCATCCTCCCAGGCGGCTTCCGTTGTGGCGCTCAATAGCACAATAGCCGGGTTAACAAGGCGGACGGTAGATTCAATAGCTGTTGGGGCAGGCGCTGGGCCAAGCATAAGTGTTCGGTAGCCGCGCAGCAAGCACTGTACGAGCAGAATCTGCACCGGGATTTCATGGCGTTCATTTGGCAGACAGCTGCCCAACACAAGCGGGGCATGGTCTGGTACATAAAAGCGATGGCGTACATTTGCTAAAAAGTCGCGAATCGTTTGACTGCTGACTGCTTCCTGATATTCTCCCCATTCTTTATCGCACCATAGCTGCCCGATCCTTCTCAGAAAAGGAAGGATGATCTGCTGGATGGCAATCTCTATACCGAATTGGTGGTGCGCTTGTTCGAGAAGATGGAGTATTTTTTTGTCGTCCGCAAGCTTGCCGGCATCTTCCAGGGCATAGAGAAAATAACCAAAACGGTCTACAGGAACGTCAATGATTTCTTCCTGCTCTTCAGGTTCCTGCTGGGCGAGCATTGCTGCTTGTTTGATACTATGGCCCGCTTCTGTCAATGCAACGATTTTCTGCAGTAATGAGACTTCCGCTTCGTTATAAATACGGTAGCCATTCTCCAGGCGTTCAGGTGTAATAATGCCGTAACGGTCTTCCCATTTGCGGATAACCTGTTTGGATAGTCCTGTAATATCCGCCACCTGCTGAATTGAGTATGTCAGTTTTTTATTCATTTAATCCCCTCCTCTCCATCAAACTGTTTACGATATGCTACTAACATTCAACAAAAAAAAGAGGGGATTGTCAAATGTTGTATACCATGTGTATAATGTTTGTATAATGTTATCGTTTGTTTTAGCGATCATACTCATTGACCCCTATGCAATCATAGAATTTACTTTTTAAAAAGCAATGGTTTGTACAACGTAATTTTTCTTTGCATTATTTGTATAACATTTGTGATGAGGTAGAGGAACATGCAATGGCAAAACGTGATGGCAAGTTGAATAAGAAGGATGAGGTAGTGGAGGAATAAAAGAATGACCTTTTATCAGGAGGTAGAAAACTTCACATAGAGGTGATGGAACCTAAAGGTGGATAGATAATGTGGGCAGCGAATATATTATAAGGCAAACGGTAAAAGAGTAATATTTCTGGATTTAAATGGATAAATAGTGGGATATACTTTAATACTGATAATAACCTTAGCACGCTTTTTCCATCGTGACAGGCCCACTGCTATATTTTTTATCGCGTATAAGTACGTTTAATCTATTTCAGAAAGCCTAGAAAATAAAACTATTATAGTAGAAAAGAGGAGCTTGTATGAAAAAACATCCGCTGGAAAGATGGGGAGAGATCGTAGGAGGCAGGAAGACGAGATGGGTTACGCTTACCCTTTGGATTGCGCTGGCTGCTGTACTTGCTATGATTTTTCCTCAAGTAAATAGTGTGGAGAATTATGGCGGTTCCGACTTGCCGGCTGAACTCATGTCACAGCAGGCCGATGCATTAGTAGAGGAACAGTTTCCCTCAGACTCGGGGATTCCGTTATTAATCGTTTGGTATAAGGAAGCCGGTTTAGAACTAGGCGACATTGAGGGAATTCAAAAATTATATGCAGAGCTCGGGACAAACCCGCTGCCTGGGCAGGAAACTCTTCCTCCCTTCGATCAGATGCCGCCACAGGCTTTGATGGGGGCTATTTCCGAAAATGGAAGATCGATTGTGACGCCTGTGTTTTTCAGTACCGAGGCGAATACCGATACGTTAAAGAATAATCTGGGCGAGATTAAACAGATGACAGAAGAGCAGATAGGTGAAAATCCGTATGACACATCTTTGCATGATGATGTATTACACGCCCGTTTTTCAGGTCCTGTAGGCATTTCAGTAGATGCTACTGATTTATTTAAATCCGCCGACTTTCAGCTAATGGTAGCTACCGTTATTATTATCCTTGTTATTTTATTGTTAATTTACCGTTCACCAATTTTAGCGATTGTCCCGCTTCTTGTTGTCGGAATTGCTTTTATGGTGGTAAGCCCTCTCTTAGGGTGGATGGCTGAATCCGGCTTGATTGATAAGGATGCACAGGCCATCTCCATTATGATTGTCCTTTTATTTGGGGCAGGTACAGACTACTGTCTCTTCTTGATCACGCGCTATCGTGATGTCCTGCTGGAAGAGGAAAATAAGTTTCTCGCTCTGGCCCAGGCCATTCGGGAATCTGCCGGCGCGATCGTCATGAGCGGCTTAACCGTTGTGATCGGTCTTGCCACACTGGCATTAGCGGACTACGGCGCGTTCCAGCGTTTTGCTGTCCCGTTTAGCTTTGGTGTTTTACTAACAGGTGTTGCTGTATTGACACTCCTGCCGGCTGTTCTTGCAGTTTTAGGAAGAATCGCCTTTTGGCCGTTTGTGCCTCGGACACCTGAGATGGCTAAAAATTATGCTGCGCAAAAGAAAAAGCTGTATAAGGAGCCGAAACAAAACCACCGTTATATGCGGAAGCTTGGGGATTTTGTAACAAGTAATCCTTGGCTTGTCATCATTTTGACGGGTGCTGTATTAATCGGTTTGGCATATACTTCCACACATATTAAATACAATTATGATTTATTATCCTCTTTCCCGGAGGATATGCCTTCACGTGAAGGGTTTACTTTAATTGAAGAGAACTTTACACCGGGTGAACTGGCACCGGTACAGGTACTCGTTGATACGGAAGGAAAGGATATCGATATCACAAAAGAGCTGGCAGCGCTGCCCTATGTTGATTTGGTAAGCGACGTCCAAACAGGTGAAACGAATCCGGATATTCAGCTGTATGAAGTGGATTTAAATAAAAATCCTTATTCGAATGAAGCGATGGATGATGTGGAATTAATGAAAGAAGATATGAAGGAAATCATGGTAGGTGCGGGTCTGGCGGAAACAGACTTCTGGCTTGGCGGCGAGACAAGTACACAGCTTGACACTAAAGAAGTGCAGTATGGTGATGAAAAGCTCATTCAGCCTGTGATGATCGTCATTATCTTCCTTGTCCTGCTTGTTTACTTGCGGGCCCTTATTACAGCGGTGCATCTCATGATTACGGTCATTGTGTCGTTCTTTGCCGCATTAGGGGCAGGCTGGCTCATCATTCATGGATTGCTCGGTCAGGATGCTATGGCAAGTGCCATTCCGTTGTATAGTTTTGTATTTATTATTGCACTTGGCAATGACTATAACATCTTTATGATCTCTGACATTTGGAAAAATCGTAAGCGCGGCCGCAAGCATACAGATGCAATCGCAGGAGGAGTCGCTTCGACAGGGGCGGTTATTACTTCTGCCGGGTTGATTTTAGCTGGTACCTTTGCTGTGCTAGCTACGCTGCCGATACAATTATTAGTACAGTTCGGTATTGTGACAGCTGTGGGTATCCTTCTTGATACATTTATTGTACGGCCGTTGCTGGTGCCTGCGTTAATTACTGTGTTTGGTAAATTTTCTTACTGGCCAGGTAAGCTTTGGAGAAAAGAATAACAGAAAAATCATATCTGTTGATTAGCCAAATATTAGTTGGTAGAAAGCGTGCTTTTTAGATAAAGTCTTATAAAAAATGACATACCAGCGGGTTGTAGCGAAAGCGAGCCGGCTGTAGCGAAAATCCGCGTTCTAATCGATTTCAATAACAATAAAAGGTAAATCAAGACGCGTGTAAAAATATATGTAATTCTGCTTTTTATGAACAAAACTAAATGAACTTTTAAAAAGACATATTTCGGGTAATGGTGGAGGAAGCATAGCTTTATAATCGTTTCACAAGGAGGAATATACTATGCCGATATCCTTTATAGTAGGTATCATTTTCTTCTTCATCTTATTTGTCGTAGGAATGTTCTATGCCAGCCAATCGATGTGGATGATGATTCTCGGTATTATTGGCTTAATTGGGTCTGCCTATTTCATCACTCGGATTGTTTCTAATATTCTCCGGGAAATGCGGCGCAGAAATACGGAGAAAGATCGATAATCCTGTTTGGAAGACTCTTGAGCAAAAAGCTCAGGGGTCTTTTGCATTTAGCAGCCAATTAACTGCGGATAGTTTTGTAGGAGTATTTGTTTATTTTTACAAATAAAGTATATTGTTATTTATTTTCTGAATTTTTCATCTTATAATATATCAATACGATATATCATTTCGATATATAAGGAGGAAAACATGTCAATCGAGCATTCTATACTTGCGATTTTAAGCTTTTGGCCCAGTACAGGCTACAATATTAAAGCAGAATTCGAGCATAAGGCGGCAGGACTTTATTGGGGGATGAGCTATGGAAGCATCTATCCTAAATTAAAAAAGCTGGAGGAACAAGGGTACATTTATACGATAAATGAAGAAGCGGAGGGGCGCAGAAAAAAACAATATGAGTTAACGGCAAAAGGGTGGAAGGAATTAGAAAAATGGCTTCGTCTAACCCCTGCAAGTCCAGTCGTTAAAGATGAGCTGCTCATGAAGATGTCTACATGGCATGAAGATATGGACGATGAGGTGTTAATCGGTCATTTATTAAAAAGGAAAGAAGCTACTGAGGATTTACTTAAGTTTGTAAAAGATTGGCCTACTAATGGCACTTCTTACATTAGTGATTATGGAATACTTGCAATCCGTTACGGTGAAGCACGCTTGGAAGCTGAACTAAAATGGATAGAAGAATCAATTCAGGCACTCCAAAAAAAACGCCTTCCAGCGGGCCAGGATCTACAGGGAATAACAGAAAAACTCCTTGCAAGGCGCCGTGCAGCCATGCAGCAGGAAAGGGAGAGCGACTAGATGAAAGCAGGAATTTTCAAACCTTTAAAAGTACGGTCTTTCCGTTCCTTATTCGGTGCCCAGTTATTTTCTGATTTAGGGAACTGGCTGGATTTTTTAGCTATTCAGGTCATTGTGGCCTATCAGTGGGGACTGGATGAAACAGCGATTGCTGCAGTTATTGTAGTGATCGGGCTGCCATGGGTAATTATCGGTCCATTTGCGAGTGTATTTGTCGATCGGCTTCCGAAAAAGCAAGTGATGATTACCTGTTTAATTTTGAGAATTGTTTTCGTTATAGGGTTATTCTTTGCTCCCAATTTATATATTTTGCTGCTCTTCGTGTTTTTAAAAGGAACAGTAGCGGCAATTTATGATCCGGCACGTCAAAGTGCCATCCGTCATACCGTTTCAGAAGAGCAGCTACCGGAGGCGGTAACACTAAGCCAGCTTTCGATGAATACAATGAAAATTGTCGGCCCGGCTCTTGGGGGCGGGATTATCTTCTTATTTGATGCAAGAAGTCCTTTCTTATTTGAAGCTGCCGGCTTTTTCATAGCAGCACTCATTTTACTGACACTTCCTGCTATTGATGAGAAGCAAGTAGATCATGATGCTGATAAAATCGGGCAACCGGTGAAGAAGCAGAAATACTGGGTGGAACTGTCGGGCGGGTTCCGGCATATTTCAAAAACTCCTTTATTGAAAATTTCCGTTATCCTATCAGCAATCGCTTTCTTCATTATCTTTTTATACGATGGGCTATTTATTTTTGTGGCACAAAAGCTGGGCTTCAGTGAAGGAGATTTCGGTGTGTTAATCAGTGCAGTAGGTCTTGGAAGTGTGATAGGCTCGCTTTTGATGGGGAACTGGACACATTGGAAGCGAAAACCGATTCATTTTATGGCAACTGCAGCCATTTTCAGTGGCTTTCTCATTATTATGATGGGGCTGGGAAGTATGAATGTTATCGAGCTTCCTTCTGTAGGCTGGATGGCAGGGGCCTTTCTGTTAGGTCTACTGGGGGCAGGTGAGTCAGTGCCTTATGGTTTTATACTGCAGTCTGAAACACCAAAAGAAATGATGGGAAGAGTATCAGCCGTTGCAACCTCTCTTCAAACCTTTTCCATGCTGATTGCTCCTACAGCCGGAGCACTTTTAGCTAAATGGCTGGGAGTTTCAGCAGTCCTCGCTGGTGCTGGAACGGCTACTTGTCTGCTTGGTATCATCATTCTGGTCTTTATCGTTAAAAGAGTGAATATGCAAAAAGTACAATCAGAAAACCAGGTTCAGGTTTGAGTCTTCAATTTCCTTAAATAGTTAATAACATTGATCTTTTTATAGCAAAAAATTACGAATGCTATTTTTCCCCATTCGTTTTCCGATGAAATAATAGGGGGAATAAACATGAAAAAGTCAATCATTATTGCAACAGTCTTGACACTTGGTTTTGCAGTTCCAGCCATAACTTCACCTAAAGGAGCAGAAGCAGCGGGTGATGTAGTTTACAAAAACTGCAAAGAACTAAACGCAGTTCATAAACATGGAGTAAGGTCAGCAGCCGATAAGAAAAATGCTGTGAAAAGCCAAAAGGATGGGAAAATCACATACAAATCCTCAAATGCTACTGTGAATGCCAACCTTTATAAGCTCAATAGCAAGCTAGATAGCGACAAAGATGGAATTGCCTGCGAGAAATAACCGGAAAGCACCTCTTTTAAAAAGCGGTGCTTTTTAATGTGCGGCTATAGTCCAAGGAGCTATCACGATAAAAATACATAATATTATTATGTTAACTAAATGGAATAGAAGTAATTAATCATAAAAAAACACAGAGAGCAATGTCTCTGCGTTATAGGGAAGCCTTCTACCTAAGTATTTGCGAAAGAAGGGGAGAAAGGATTAGTAGAAAACCTTCTCCGTATTGTATTTAGCACGTAAAGTGTTGATCGCATACGTTTCGTAAATTTCACGTTCCATTGGATCCTCAATTTCATATACTTCAATTTTGAAGATTTCATCGCGGTGGTTTTTCATTGGGGATACATTATCCTCGAAGTGTTTTTTGATCCGCTGACGGATTTTGCGGGCTTTCCCAACGAATAAAAGCTCATTTTTCTCATTATAAAAGAAGAAAATACCGCCTTTTTCACGTGTGATTTTATGGAAGTCAATGAATCCGAAATAAGGGGTAATAGGTACATCGCCGGGTTTTAAATCCTGCTCACGTTGGCGGATCACAAGGTCAGGTTTTGGTAGTTCAATTTTAATCAAAATAGTCACGTCCTTATACTTAATAAAGGTTTATTATAACATATATATACTAGAATGCCTATTCACAAGCGAATAATGAATGGAAGGAAGAGGGTGCATATAAAGTAAACAGCGTATTTTTATCACATTATCCGACATTAATTATTCAAATTTAATAAATACCCCGAACTAAAAAAAACTATCAAACAAATACATACACGCCAAATTCTATAAGGTATCCATTAAATTCTTATACATAGACTCCGAGACAAAAACATGTTTTAGAGACTAATTAGGCGTTCAGTGGGTATAAAGGGAATGGAGGTGGAAAAATGGATTCGTTGTTTTTCGGTCTATTTGCGATAGCTTATGTATTACTAATTATTTGGGGATTACGCTCCAATAAAAAATGGACATTATCGAGTTTGATCTATTTAGTCATTGCAGCACTTATTTATGATAATGCTGTTTATGCACTTGGAATCTTCATCGGAACAGGAACTTTCCTCGAAACCTTAAACTTACTTCGCTATTGGCTCCACGCACTATTTACACCTACACTTATATTATTTTCTATATGTGCCATGTGCGGTGTCAACATTAAATGGGCTAAACAATCATGGGTTTTATTACTTGGTGTTTTACTCACGATGATAGCGATGATAGTTGAATATACAACAGAAGTACACGGTCTTTCTTTAAAACCTTTAAAAGAGTATGGAGCATTAAGCTATAAACCGGTTGAAGCAGCAGCCGGTCCGCCTATTATGATACTGATTGTCCTTGTCGCACTGCTCATTGGCGGAGTTATGCTGTGGTGGAAGGCAATATGGCCGTGGATGCTTGTAGGAACTGCGGTGATGGCTTTCGGCGGTGCTGTTCCGTTTAATATTGGCAGCAATGCGATTACAAATGCATTCGAGCTTATCTTCTTATTTACACTTGTATGGACAAAAAAGAAGCTGGATTTAAAAGAATTAACAGCAAATTAAAAGGAAGGCTGGTATCTTATATTGAGATATCGGCCTTTTCATTACGTCTATATTAAACACACAATAAAATATATAAACGATATATTAGAGAGCGACCAGAAATAATCAATCGGTGATTTCCTATATACATACTAGACAACACTGTTACTACTTCTAATTTAGAAATAACACACCTTATAAATTTAAAGAAGGATTACTGGGAAATTTGCCTTCAAAATATAAGATTAATAAGTTTTAGTAACTGAGCTCGTAACTTTCCTTCTAACTTCCAAGGCACAATATATTAATGAGGAAGTTATCCGCATTGATGGTGGATTTACTAATGTTAAATAATATGTTTACTTCCTTATACATTTCTTCAGTCCTTCCATTACTATAAAAGCAGCTATGATATAATGAAACCGGCTGTCTTATTACTTCGGTCTATATTGCAGCTTATCAAACTTGTTTACCTATTGCTATGAAGCAAAAACAGACAATAGAGAAGGAGGATTGGTCCTTGAGGAAAAAAACACTGAACTATGTCTTAATTGGTCTATCTTTGGGCATTGTACTATCATCTAGTTATCATAAAATTTATATGTCACCATCTAATTCAGTCGAATTGTATCGCTCCATCTATAATGCAGATGAGTACGGTCAGCTGAAACAGCTGATGGCAGGAGAAGGAACGGAAGGTTTTTCACAAACTGATTATGAATATATACGTACTATTACAAACAACCCTCAGCAGATTTCTCAATTTACACTGCTCAGCTATCAAGATACAGCCTATTTAATAAGAACCACACCTGGTACGGAAAAGCTGAAAATTATCCGTGTAAACGAGCTGTCAGATGACCTGCAGGCTTATTTTCAGGAGTTTATAAAGGATTAGACTGAGTTATTGCTCTTTAAAACAAAGAGAATGTTTACATATACAACGGAGGCTGCCTCATCTGCTTAGCCTATTTACAATATGAATATTGACAATCCATTCATAGGAAACGTCATAAATTGGACATCCTTTCCTTCTTCATTTCATATACAGCTCCACATTCTATTTCCAATTCGTTATGATAGACATAAGCATTTTTAAATAATAAGGAGAATTGGGATGAAAAA
>DEQA01000076.1:7719-8817 GCA_002359075.1 Planococcaceae bacterium UBA3378 | reverse complement strand
AGATGAGAATTTTATTTTGTGAAAATAAAGTTCTTGAGTATAATAAGAGATAAAAAGTATGATTGGATTTGAAAAAATGTCAACGCAAGAAAGGTTAGAACGAAGGATTTTACTGCTTTCATTATGGACAGGTGTATTGTTTGTGGTTTTTGAGTTTATTATTGCCATCTATACAAAATCACAATCTGTACTAATGGACGCTGCATATGATGCTTCGGAATTATTAATGATCGGGTTTACTTTATTTTTAATTCCTTTATTCCATCGGCCGATTTCTGAAAAGCATCCTTTTGGTTATGCACAAATCGAGTCGATTTTAATCATTATTAAAGGATTTATGCTATTAGCTGTAACATTAGGTCTTTCGGCTAAAAGTGTAGAAGTTGCTCTATCAGGAGGAAATATAGTAGACGGAGGCTTAATCTCCATCTTTCAATTTATCATTGCCGTTGCGAGCATGATTGTTCTAGTTCTTATGATTCGCATGAACCGCTCATTGTCTTCCCCGATAATTAAAGCAGAGATTTATGGGTGGAAAATTGATGTAGCTTATAGTGTAGGGATGGGTGCCGCGTTTTTTGCCTCCACTTTTTTAGAGCATACGAAGCTCGCATTTATTACTCCTTATTTTGACCAGATCATCTCCTTATTTATTATTCTTTTCATGTTACCAGAAGCACTTAAAATGGTTGCTCGGGCAATTAAAGATGTCTTTCTATTTTCCCCTGAAAAGGAAACAATGGAAAACATCAAGAGAATTTGTGACGGTATTTTGGAAGATACCGATTTACATGCTGTTTTTTATGATGTTACCCGTACAGGGCGGAGAATGTGGGTTGCCATTTATTTTGATGTTGATAAAGAATACCTTCATGTTCAAACACTAAAACAGCTAACAAAACAAATAAACGAGGCATTAGCCCAGCATTTTGAACTTTGTGACTGTGAATTGGTTTTGGATAAAAAGGAAACTGATACAGCCGATTCTATATAATTACTTATAAATAATATCAGCTCAGCGGGAACATACCTCTTGTTAATTTAGTTAATAAATATGTACCCGTTTGAGCTTTTTATCTTATACGCAACTTATTCGGA
>DEQA01000076.1:1541-7659 GCA_002359075.1 Planococcaceae bacterium UBA3378 | reverse complement strand
TCATCTAATGCGAAGAATTGGATATCCGCCACTTCACTTTCATCTTTCTTGAAATCTCCGGTTGCCATACTTCCTTTACAAAAGCTTGTCAAATAAAAAAGGGCCGGTGCATTTGCTACAGCGCTTACGATGCAGAGCAAAAATTCCATCGGGAAGCCTCAACTCGTAGTCCATTGAGAAGTTAATGACACAGATAATTTTCATAAAGGATAAATAATTTAAAAAATTTTATGTTGGGTATTGACAAGTTGATTATTCTCCTCTAATATAATTTAAAAATTAGATGCAATAAAATTCGATGAAAAAGAAAGTAATTTATCTCATTTCGGCAAGCGAGTCGGGAAGTGGTGTGAGCCCGATGCGAAAGAATAAATGAAACGCACTTTGGAGAAGGTTCCTGAACAATGAGTAGGGAATGCCGGGGAGTCACCCCGTTAACAATGGAAAGTGGTCGTGTCATACGGCAACTAGAGTGGTACCACGGGAATTTAGGCTCTCGTCTCTATTTAGAGACGGGGGCTTTTTTATTTTATATGGAGGGAATTAAGATGAAAGAGCAATTAGTAAAAGATTTAGAACAAGCTTTGGAAGGAACTATGAATGCTGGAGAAATTGGGGATTTGCTTGAAAAGCCGAAGCATGAACATTTAGGCGATATTGCATTCCCATGCTTCACGCTGGCAAAGAAATTACGAAAGTCTCCGCAAGTCATTGCAGCTGAGATTGCCGAAAAAATGCAGAAACCGCTATACAAAAACTTACAGGTTATGGGCGGATACATTAATATTTTTTATAAGCAGGAAAGTGTCATTAACAGTGTGCTTAACAAAATCATCATGGACCAGGCGAACTATGGAACTAAACCTGCTGTATCGAAAAATGTAGTTATCGATTATTCAAGCCCTAATATTGCAAAACCATTTTCCATGGGCCATTTACGTTCTACAGTCATCGGTAATGCCCTTGCCAATATAGCGGAAAAGAATGGTTTTCAGGCTGTACGTATCAACCATCTTGGCGATTGGGGCACACAATTCGGAAAGCTGATCGTTGCATATAAACTGTGGGGAGACGAGAAAACAATTACCGCTTCCCCAATTGAAGAACTGCTGAAAATCTATGTCAAATTCCATGAAGAGGCAGAAAAACAACCGGAGTTAAATGATTTGGCAAGACAGGCATTTAAAGCATTAGAGGAAGGCGACGAAGAAGCAACAAACCTGTGGAAATGGTTTAGAGATGTATCGCTTATTGAATTCACGCAAGTATATGAACAGCTGGACATTTCATTTGATTCCTATAATGGTGAAGCCTTCTACAATGACAAAATGGACCCGGTTATACAGGAGCTGAAAGAAAAAGAGCTGCTTATTGAGTCAGACGGTGCCTATGTAGTAGAAGTGGAAGACATGCCTCCGTGCCTCATCACGAAGAAAGACGGCGCAACACTTTATGCAACACGGGACCTTGCAGCTGCTATGTATCGCTGGCAAGAATACAAACCGGCAAAATCGTTTTATGTAGTGGGCCATGAACAATCGCTTCACTTCAAACAGTTATTTGCCGTTATTCAGAAAATGGGATACGAATGGTCTGATCGACTAATGCATGTTCCGTTTGGCATGATCCTAAAAGACGGCAAAAAGATGTCTACACGGAAAGGGAAAGTTGTTCTATTAACAGATGTTCTCTCTGAAATGATTGAAACAGCAAAGAAAAATATCGAATTAAAAAACCCATCTCTTCCCGATAAAGAGAAAGTAGCTGCACAAGTAGGTGTAGGAGCTGTTATTTTTAATGACCTTAAAAACCACCGGATGAATGATATCGAATTTTCCATTGAGCAAATGCTGAATTTTGAAGGGGAAACAGGACCATATATTCAGTATACATTTGCACGGATTTCTTCATTATTATATAAGGCACAATATACTCCTGAGAAAATAGAATTTTCATCTTTAGGTGAAGCTGCCTGGTCAGCTATTTTATTATTGGAGGAATTCCCTAAAACTGTAGAAGAAGCCTTTGAACAGGCTGATCCATCTTTAGTAGCTAAATATGCCTTAAGACTGGCACGCGCTTATAATAAATACTATGCAAAAACAAAAGTGTTAACAGAAGATGAAGGAAAACAACAAAGACTGGCATTTAGCTTCTGCGTTGCAACTGTACTGGAAGAAGCATTACGGCTTTTAGGAATGAAAGCGCCGAAGAATATGTAAGATAAAATAGAGTCTTTTACTAATCGCTCTATATTTTAGCCCTAGAATTTTCTAGGGCTTTTTTTATTGTGATGGATATGAATGATTCAACTTCCAGTGACTGTTTTCTAATTATAACTTCTATTACATATGAATATCCACCGCAGTTCCAAGCGGTATGATGCTTGCGAGTTCCTCGACATCCCGGTTCTGCATCCGGATACAGCCACGCGAAACAGCCTTGCCGATGGAGCTGGGATCATTTGTACCGTGGATCCCGTAATGCTCCTTTGATAGACTCATCCACATTGTGCCAAAAGGGCCGCCGGGATTCGGTGCTTTATTCAGAACGATATAGCTTCCTACAGGTGTTCCGTGAAGAATCCGGCCGACTGCTATAGGGTAGGTTTTTTGGAGAACGCCGTCTTTATAGAGCTGAAGGGTTCTTTTTTTCAGCGAAATTTCTATACGGTAAGGAAGTATAGCAGGGTCTGGGTAGCCCGGGATCTGAATTGGCTGGCCGATATACAGAATATCTGGATTGACGATCGCTGGATTGGCCGCAAGTAAATGTTGATAGGGAATCCGGAAATCCCGCGCAATTTGTGTCAATGTTTCACCCGGCAAAACGTAATGAATCATACGTCACCTCTATTTCTTTTTACCTCATCTTATGAAACTCTGCTATATAGTCCACAAAAAAGCTCAGTTCCTGAAGAAAGGAACTAAGCGCAAACTCCACTCATGAATATTTAGATGAAGCATGTAAAAGTAAGGATATTATCCCGGCGAATCGAGCGGAAAAGCCATCCTCTTCGGTTACTCCAGCGGAAACCTATGATCGTATCCCTTGTCACAGTAATCGGATAGAACCAAAATGTCCTGCCATTTCTAAGCCACACATATGTGTTACGGAATAAACAGCGACTTATTCCCCCGGCAAAAGTTTGAGTAGTGGGGAATGAAGGGATAAAACGCGGCGGCGGTCCCGGTGGCTGTTGCTGTCCTCCCATTGGAAATTGTCCAGGAGGAGGGATGGGTGGACCAAATCCTCCGGCAGGCGGTGGAGGACCACCTGGGAAAGGCCTGCCAGGTATAGGGGAACCATATCTTTCTGGTGACTCAAAATCATCAAACGGATTATTGTACATGTATACTCCCTGCTTTCCACATAAATTTCTTATACCTTATGTAAAAAAATATAGTTTGTGAATCTAGGCTAGTGACCACACCATTTACGAAAGCGGTTTTTCATAACCTCTTCTCATAGAACCGTTTTCGTTTTTTTGAAAAATGATAGAAACACAGAAGTGGATTGAGAGAAAATTATTAGTTTAGCAGACAGAAAACCGTTTTCTCTAAACAGCGCTGAGACGAATCGAGATGGGGGTAGGTATGTAAAAACAATTTTCGATGCGTCTGAGAGCGTTTTTGTTTTATAAGGTAAAATCTCAATTTTTATATAGAAATTAAACGATTATTAATCAAAAATAGCAAAAAAGTTCCCAAATACATATTTGGGAACTTTTTTTATGATAAAATAAGGGATAGAGGTGAGCATATGGCACAAGTCAAACTACCAAAAATACTAAGGGATTTTTGCATCTATTTAACGACCATCCGGGGAAAATCCCAACGTACAAGAAAAGAGTATGAATATGACCTTGTTTTAGCCTTCCGGTTTTTAAAAGCGATACAGGAGGATATCCCTGTCAGCGACTTACATACGATTGATATTTCGGACATTACCATTGAATGGATAAAAGAGCTTACTCTCGAGGATTTATATTTATTCCTGGAATACTGCGAGGTACAACGAAAAAACTCAGCAGTTGCGCGGGCCAGAAAAGTAGCGACACTGCGTTCCTTTTTTAAATACTTAAAAGGGAAGCGGCGTCTTATTGAGGAAAACATTGCAGAAGAATTGGAGACACCGAAAATCGGGAAGCGAAAGCCCGTTTATTTAAATATGGAGGAAGCGCAGGTGTTTATCAGTTCCATCCAGGAAAGAGCCTACAGCAATCGGGATTATTGCATGATGATGTTTTTCCTGAACCTAGGTATTCGGGTATCGGAGCTTTGTGCACTGAATCTTTCTTCTATTCAGGAAAGAAAGGTAACAATTATCGGGAAAGGTAACAAGGAACGCACTGTCTATTTAAACGATGCCTGTTTGGCGGCACTTGAACAATATTTACCGGAAAGAACTGCCTATAAGGGAGAAGGTGATGAACCATTGTTCGTCTCTCAGAAAAGAACGCGTTTTACAAGGCAGACAGTAGCCAAGATCGTCAAGCAAATTAATAATACAGATCTTCAAAAGGAACAGCTTACTCCTCATAAGCTGCGGCATACATCTGCAACGATGATGTATAAGGCAGGAGCGGATATACGAAGCCTCCAGCATATTCTCGGCCACTCGAGTGTCGCTACTACCCAAATTTATACACATATTGAAGATGAGCAAATTCAAAAGGTAATGGAAAAGAGTCCTTTCAATAATATTATTATGTAAAGTAAAATGGATCCGGGGAAACTAATTAATGTTTGGAAATTTTCTAAATACAAGTTATAATAGCTGTATTATATATGAAGGGATGATGGGTGACGGATGATCAAATAATTCTATTTTACACGTAAAATGTATACGCATTTTCACTTAAAATAGGATTAGTCTGCCATTTATAATACCTTCTTCATCCTTTAATGAAGCTTATTCATGTATGTATAAATGCTAATCCTTCTGAATGTTTTTTCAGAAGGTTTTTTATTTGCTTATGCGTATACAGTCATACCAACGAATCGGGATGATTGTATGCAGTATGCTACATCATCTCCAATAATATAGTGAAAAATTGGAGGTAAAAATATGCCTATTGAAATTCAGCATTTACATTTCGGTTTTGATGCGATGGACCGGCCCTTATTTGAAGATGTAAGTTTAACGATCGATACAAATTGGTGTCTCGGGTTGGTGGGAAGAAACGGCCGCGGCAAAAGTACATTTTTACACTTATTAATGAACCGTTATCCGTATGCAGGTGAAATAAGAAGCGATGTACAGTTCGTCTATTTCCCTCAATCGATTCCGAACAAAGAACAATTGGTTTACTATGCCATTGATGAAGTGATGCCAATCGAACTATGGAAGTTCGAACGGGAATGCCAATTACTGGGGTTAAAAAAGGAGATTGTCTGGCAGCCATTTGAGCAGCTATCCGGCGGGGAACAAACAAAAGTATTATTAGCTGCGCTGTTTTGTGAAGAAACCAGATATCCACTTTTAGACGAACCGACAAATCATTTGGATATCCAAGCAAGAAAAATCGTGGCGAACTATTTAAAAAAGAAAAAAGGATTTATCATTGCCAGTCATGACCGAGATTTTATCGATACAGTGATCGATCATGTGTTAGTCATTGAAAAAAGCCAATTAGTCATTTATAAAGGACAGTTCTCAACTTATGAGCAGCAAAAACAGTTACAGGATCAATTTGAGCTTGAAAAAAATAAAGTATTGAAATCAGAAATTGACCGTTTGCAAAAAACATCACGCGAAAAATCAAACTGGGGTTTAAAGAAAGAAAAGCCCTCAGGCAATGATCCGTTTGGAAATGCGATGGCCAAACGGATGATGAAGCGGGCAAAAGCAATCGAAAAACGTACCGAAGAAAAAATAGACGAAAAAACGAAGCTGTTAAAAAATATTGAATCTGTGAGTAATTTAACAATAAACTGCTTATCCAGCCACCGAAATCCTGTTCTACGCATCCGAAATTTCACAATGAGCTATGGGGATATGCCGCTTTTTTTGCCGGTTTCATTTGACATTTTCCAAGGGGAGCAGGTTGCACTCGTTGGTCCAAATGGCAGCGGGAAAACAACCCTTATCAATTATTTGCTTCATCAACATTTTG
>DEQA01000076.1:0-1310 GCA_002359075.1 Planococcaceae bacterium UBA3378 | reverse complement strand
GCTGAGTTGTATATTTGGGATGAACCATTAAACTATTTGGATGTCTTCAACCAGTCACAAATTGAAACGATGATAGAGGAGTACAAACCTACACTATTATTTATAGAGCATGACCAGACATTCCTTTCACATATTGCCACAAAAACGGTAGAAATTATCCCGTATTGATCCTTATTATTTCCTCCCTTATACTAGGACGAATCGGACGAGAAGACTCTTCTCTTGTTCGTTTTTTTATATTAGCAGCAGCTGTATTTTGTTCACATACTTCAGGTGAATAATTCCAATAAAAAAGATGGCAACAAAATTAAATTAAATATTTTAAAAATTCCATAAATATTATTGACACTTATTTATTTCTGTACTATATTAAGTACATAAAATAATTTCTGTTATAGTACAAGGAGGAAGTCAAATGACAATTTATCAAGAAGGCTATGAGGTATACCGAGAAAGATGTGAACAATTTGGTTTGGAGCCAATCAATTTCCGCTATTATGTAATGCAGCTATCACATGAGCAGCTAAATGCTTTTAATGAACAAGCGCGGACAAAAAATGGGAGCACTGAAGTATGAGAGACTACCAGGATGGTTATGAAACCTATAAAAGAGCATGTGAAATATTTGAGCTAGAACCAATCAATTTTCACTATTATATTTTAAATTTAACCCAGGAGCAGCTCCACGCTTATAATGAAACGGCAGAACGAAAAAGGAGCCATGATAAATATGCCAGTCACTGATGCCCTATAGCAGCCTTACTGAAACGAATTGATCAGTAAGGCTGCTTTTTATTTTGGTTAAAAGGAAAATAACCGGATAAAATTGTCGAATTTTCTGCTAAGGAGAGAAGAGACGCTTCCACTTTTCTCAAATATCTTGAATTCATACTAATTCTAATGTAATAAATCACAAATAGTAAATTATTAATTTTTTAACACTTATTGTAATTGAAAAGAGCTGGCTTTATAATGATATAAAGGGTTTGATGTTGGTACGTGGGAACGGAGCGTGAATTATGCGAATTTTCAATGATTCTAAAGCATTACAAAAACTGGATTTATCGATTGTCGAATTTGAAGATATGAAATCTGCACTAGACGAAGCAGTGATTGTAGCGATTACAGATAGAAGAGGCATCATTACATCAGTAAATGAAAAATTTTGCGCAATATCAAAATACAGCCGGGAAGAACTCATTGGACAGGATCATCGTATTTTAAATTCCGGCCATCACTCGAAAATATTCTTCAAAAATATGTGGAAGACGATTGGTAAGGGAAAGACATGGCATGGGGAGATCTGCAAC
>DEQA01000341.1:759-4346 GCA_002359075.1 Planococcaceae bacterium UBA3378 | reverse complement strand
CGCTCCCGCCTAAACATTAATATTTTCACAGGCGAAGTCATTGTCACGGATTTTGGCGATGCACCGCCACTGGGCAATATCCAGACAGATACCCTGCCTGATGTTTTCGACCGCTGGCTGGAGAGCGATCTGGCGAAAAGCCTGAATTGCCACTGCCCTGCCGTGAAATGTCTCGGTCCTAATGTACTCGTAAAGGATATGTATTATAAAGACCAGAAATTTATCAGTGGTTCTGTAAAATAATTTGAAACTTTTTACTGTGCCCTCCGTATCTATTACTAATGAGATAAGGAGGGCATATATTATGTCTATTTTTAACAAAGTGCTGGCAAGCGTCGGTATCGGGGCTGCAACCGTTGATACGAAACTGGAAAACTCACACTACACAGCAGGTGATGTGGTCCGTGGAAACGTAGAAATCACGGGCGGCCATGTCGAGCAAAGCATCGATGCGATTTACCTGACACTTTATACAACCTATATCCGCGAAATGGATGATAAAAAATATACAGATCATGCAGCAATTACGAAATTCCAGGTAACTGAGCCGTTTGTGATCGGTGCAGGCGAGCGGAAATCCATTCCGTTTTCCTTTAACCTTCCGTATACAACACCCGTCACATCCGGCAAGACACGTGTGTGGGTCCAAACAGGTGTTGATATAAAAATGGCAGTCGACCCATCGGATAAGGACTATATTGAAGTAAAGGCAGCATCGCTTGCTACCGAAGTATTGCGTGCTGTGGAGTCACTCGGCTTCCGCCTAAAAAAGGTAGATTGCGAGGCAGCACCAAAACGTTTCCATACTCCGCATGTATTTATCCAGGAATTTGAATTTACAGCCACAAACCCGGCCTATAGAAACCGTCTGGATGAGCTGGAGGTAACATTCCTTAACCAATCATCCGGCAGCGTCGAAGTCCTGCTTCAGATCGACCGTCGCGCCCGCGGACTGGCAAGCTTCCTATCCGAGGCTCTGGAGATGGATGAAAGCTTTGTCCGTCTGTCATTTACAGACCAGGACATTCCGAGGATCCAATCGGCGATTCAACAGGCGATTGAGCGGAATATGTAGGAAACGAAATATCGTTTTACTCAAAAACACAACAGGCCTTCTATCGTTTATTTATAACGGGAGAAGGCTTTCATTTCATCGATTGTGCAGCATTTAACTTCCCAAAGTGTCTGTTAACCGCTCACTTTTTGTGTTGATGAGGGAAAATAAGCTGATTACTTACCTATATTAGTATGTGAGAACTAATCATCATTCACGATAAAATACATTGAGGTGATTACTTATGAAGAAAATACTTCCCTTTGTTCCCCTCTTTTTCATGCTAACTGCCTGCGGAGATGAAAACCCTCATTCGCAAGAGACATCCTCCCCCTCACCTTTTACGCCTTCTGAACAGGATGTAGTAAACGAACACGGGAACATTACCAATTTAACACGCTTTGAAGATTTCTTTACAAGTGTGCAGCAATCGAAGAAGGATGCTGTCCGAATCATCGCTTATACAACGGAAGGAGATCCGATCATAAAAGACGTCCAATTTAACGGCAGCACAATAAAATATACGCTTGATACAACACGGGATGGATATGGTCAACAGGAAGTGACCATAACGAATTGTAAATCCATCGAAAAGATTGAGACAGATGAAACAACCAAATATCAAATAGCCGGCTGTGAAAATGAGACAGATGGAACTCTGCTAGTTGTGGATCAATGATTTGGATCAAGGGATATAAAAAAGGAGGAGCAGCTTTACTAGATGCGCTTCTTCCTTCTTATTATTGTTAAAAATCTGTAAATTTATGCTCACGAGCAAAAAATACTATGAGCAAGCTTCAATGGAGATTGTTTGTTTAGATAATATTCTTCTGCTATCCAATATCTCTCCCGGTATTTTTTCAATATTGCTGCTGTATCTCCGATATATGTATCCCTTTGAAGCACACGCTCGTATCTAACTTCCTTCGGGCAATCTAAAAAAATGATGTAATCATAATAATTTTTCCATTCCTCTCTCAATAGAAACACCCCTTCTATGATTACGATCGTATCTGGCGGTAAATGAATCGTTTTATTTACACAAATATCTTGATCTTTGTTATAGAACGGTAAATGTAATTCCCCTTCATTTTGATGTAACTTCTTATAAAGGTGTTCTTCCAAAAAATGAGTATCCCATTGTAGCTGATAATATTCATACCATTGTTCATATCCTGTATCATAGCGCTTTTCACGCTCGACGATATGGTCATCCATATGGATAACGAAAATATGATCCAGCTTATTTTTTAATTGATTTACAAAAGTTGTTTTACCTGCTCCGCTTAAACCATCAATCGCTACGATAAAGGGTCTGTTTACATAATATTTATTATGTTGACTTACTATATGCTCCATGTCGCATAATTTCACTTTGCTGTGTCCCCTTCCGTTTAACAGCGTATTCTCTGGATAATTAGCCTACTTTTCTTCCTGCTTTTACGGTCGCCCTTTTTAAAAAGCTGCCAGCAGCTCTTCTAACATTTCCGCATCTTCCGGATAAAGATGTTCGATAGTAGGGAGATGTTCTATAGTCTTCCAGTTGATTTCCTCAATCGTTTCATCAGGGTCCTGTACTTGCATCGTCCCGCCTATATATGTACACATAAAATAATAGGTCGTCACGTCATAATTTCCTATGACCGCTTTTTTAATAAATATTACATTTTCCACTTTTACATGATAGCCGGTTTCTTCCCATACTTCCCTGATACATGCAGCGTCTGGTGTTTCGTTCTCTTCTATGCCTCCGGAAGGAATAGACCAGGCTGAGCTGCCCTTCGCTCTCACCATCAATAGTTTCCCATCTACTATCACAACGGCTGCTGATCCGCTCCATTTTTCCATAACAATCGCCCCTTTTCTACTCCCTCGCATTTCCCCTTTTGTGATAACAGAGGCGGTAAATAGTCAAACTATTATATACAATAACGAAGTACATATTACTGAAATTTTAATCTATCTGTAAGAATTGATAAAGAAAAAAATGGAAGTATTATACTGACAGTGAGTGGTGGTATTTGTTTCAATAGTGGTTTTTGGTTATGCGGTATAAATGTGGTCTGCTTATATTGTCGCTTTAGACTTACTAAATGTTTTGGATATGAAAAGTAAACAAAGCCCGATTTCCCCGTTTTTTTCAATGAGAAATCAGGCTTTTCATCGAACTATCAGCCGTTACATCATTTACAGCCGAACCTTCACCTCGGTACCGTCCTTTGCTTTTACATCGACGAGCACGATTCCTTTATTATTTTTCAGTTCCTTGACGATGGGCTTTAGCGTTTTCTTGTCTATTAGCGGAAATGCAAAATCAATTTTATTTCTTTCGAAGTGCTCTTTTGTCCATTTGTTTATATTTTGCTGAATAAATTTTGAGGTTAAAATGGAAATCGCAACATTTACAATAACGTATGGAACGGGGATGGTAAAACGAATATCTTTTGTTTTCACCTTTACATGCATCATAGGCAGATCACTACTCAATGAAGACCGAAACGATATCGCCGTTTGCCGATTTAATATCAACAAT
>DEQA01000341.1:0-624 GCA_002359075.1 Planococcaceae bacterium UBA3378 | reverse complement strand
ACCTTGACAAGCTTTATCGGCAAATTGACCGTAACATTATCATTGTCGGTAGAGACTATACGAATTTTCAATGTCTTATCCAAATATTTAGCTGGTTTTTCCAAAAACTTATTACCCGGTTCTTCTTTTTCTTTTAATAGCTGGATCAGCTCTGATCCCTTATCGGCATCAATTTTCCCTTCCTGCACCATTGCCAATACTTTTGTAATTTCCTCTTTCATGAACAAACTCCTCCCTATTCCTCTTTTAAAAGCTTAATGGCTTCTTCCGGTGTGATTTCGCCATTTTCCAGCATCGTCACAACCTTTTTCTCGTCTACTTCCGTTTTCTTTTTCTCTTCATATCCTAAAGATGAGATGATGTCTGTCAGCTTGCCTCGCACTGTTGGATATGAAATGCCCAGCTCCTTTTCAACATCTTTAATATTTCCTCTGCAAAGTAAAAATACTTCCACAAAATGAAGCTGTTCATTCGATAATGATGCGAGCTTGGAAAATTCAAACTCATTTTCAATCGTCGTGTGGCAATGGGAGCAATGCAGCTTTGTGATTTTCAATTTTTTACTGCAGACGGGGCAATTCGTAATTACGTTATAGGCCATATTGAAATTCCTTTCTTTAGGTT
>DEQA01000242.1:2524-3963 GCA_002359075.1 Planococcaceae bacterium UBA3378 | reverse complement strand
TCCTGCCCCTTTTTTGTTATTCCCACCGGCATAAGCGGCATACTGATTTCTTTTTGTTTTTTGCCTGTCTTCAGGTCATACACATCGATCGTGGCATTCGGCCTATTCCCTTGCCCGTGGCCCCCTACCCAAACTGCATGCTGCTCCTCTAGGATCGCAATCCCGTGGGAGGACTTTGGTATTTCCCATTCATCTACCACCTGCAATGTATCAATATCTAGTACCGACAAAACCGTATCTTTATAGTTTACTACATACAACAGACCGGCATATGAACTCATCGACATCGGGTAATTATATAGCGTTTGTTCACTTATTTCGGCAGCTTGCAAATCATAGCTCGTTACAGTATTTTTCTTGCTGTTCGTCAGGAAAAAGCGTTCTGTTTGTTCATCATAATATGCATTTGTCGTACCAGCCCCGCACTTTATGGCTGCCTCACGTTGCCCTGTAGAAAGTTCGTATAAATGTGCCTCTGTCAAATCATGACCGTACATTAATACATGGTCATGCTGAATAAGTACGGCACCTGTATAAGCAACATCAAAGTCCCATGTTGCTATTTCCTTTCCCTCATCGTCGAAGAAGGAAAGAGAAGGATCCAGTATATTCACAGATGCTACAAATGACTGATCGGGATTGATTTTTGCAAAGCGCTCTTCATTGCATCCGCTCATCAAGAACATGCATACTACTAGAACCACTATTCTTTTCTTCACATAAATCCCTCCCTTCTCATCGTACCCCATAATTGTGAAAAAACAATGAAGTAAACACGGTAAATTGTGAACAAGACCTGCTGCTGCCCTTCCCCTTAGAATGAAGGAAATAGCTTTTTTCATAGATAGCAAAATAGTTTTTTTATTTTTAGAATAGAAACAATGAATAGCCTTTTTGCACTTTCAAAACAACGTAAAAAAAAACTGTACAGCTCCCTACTGTACAGTTTTGGTTTCCATCATTTTATTCAGCATGCTGATTGCTGCTTCACGCCCTTGTTCAATACAATCCGGCACACTAATGCCCTCATAAGAGCTGCCGACGAGCATAACATTCGGAAATTCCCTGCCTAATTCCTGCTTCATCTGCTGCATACGTTCTTCATGCCCGACTGTATATTGAGGCATTGCCTGCTTCCAGCGTGTTACGACCGTAAATAACGGATCTTCCTGCAGACCGACTGCCTTCCGTAAATCCTCCAGTACTGTCCGTTCAATTTCACTGTCCGATAGCTCCACAATGGCTTCATCCCCTACGCGCCCTATATAGACACGCAGCAAATCATAACCTTCCGGTGCCACACCATTCCATTTCCGGTTGCTCCATGTACAGGAGGTGATCGCTAAATCACTATTACGTGAGACAAAGAAATTCAATGCATCCTTATATTTCGGAAGTTGCTCCTGCTTAAAGGCCATTGTCACCGTAGCGATGGTTGC
>DEQA01000242.1:1498-2408 GCA_002359075.1 Planococcaceae bacterium UBA3378 | reverse complement strand
GAGCCGTCATGAAGCCTTTCAATCGCTTCTGCCTTTACACCCTTCAATACGGTACTCGGCTGAAGCTGATCTTCCAACGTTTCGATCAGTGTTTCAAGACCATTTTCAAATGTCCCATACTGATACGGCTGCTCAGCAAAATGGCGGATTCCCAGACGGTCAGCCTTCTTTTTCTTCATCCCAAGCAGCAGACTCCGATGTTCTTTCTCCAACCGGGAAAACTCCGGGAACATCGATTGAATGCTCAAATGATCAATATCCCCGGCAAACGTTCCAGCCATAAGCGGCTCTACTAAATTTTCCACTACTTCTTTACCAAAGCGGCGTCTGAAAAAGTCACCAATCGGTTCGTCTTGGTCCTCAGCCGCCCGTGGAATCAATAGATCTCCCGCTGCACGAATTTTACCAGTTAAAGAAATTAAACCAGAAGTAATAAATGAGGAGACTTTCGGCGATCCCCCCAGCAGCAAGCTGCCTGGGATGGGATACAGGTCCTTACCGACGGCTACATAGGTTTGTCCAATATTGTTGTAAACCAGCTTATGCGCAATTCCTAAATCATGTGCTAAACGGCAGACATCGCCTGAATCGTCGATAAAAGATTCCGGACCACGCTCAATCATAAATCCATCTTTCCGCATCGTTTGGATTTTCCCCCCTACTCGCAGGGAAGCTTCCACCACTACTACATCTAATGGATACTGCTGTTCTTGTGCAGTCTGCTGCAAATAAAACGCCGCCGTTAAACCTGTAACGCCACCGCCTATTATGACTACCTTTCGTCTTTTTAAAGTCACCCTCATCATCACTCTCTATATTATTTCGCTAATTTATCGTTAATTGCATCTACCATAGCATCAATAAATAATGGATGCGTATTAGGCATTGTTGGGCGATAGTAGCCGGCTCC
>DEQA01000242.1:0-1334 GCA_002359075.1 Planococcaceae bacterium UBA3378 | reverse complement strand
GGTGTTTGACCGGCCGATTGCCAGCCTATTTCTACATTTTCAATATCAGCGGCTTCTTTAATAAGACGAGCTGTTTCAATCAATTGCTCCTCATATGGATCGCCAGCCAATTTAATTTTCTCCGGCAGGGAGTGGTTCGATACGATTAAACATGCATTCGCACGTTCTTCCGCGGACATTTTTGCCAGTTCACCATTTACTGCCTGCTTCCAAAATTCAATGAACTTCGGCTGTGCATACCAAGACTCAACAGAAGTCAGCTTTAGATCTGCTCCTAATTTTTCAATATGTGCTTGGGCACGGCCGTTATATGACTTGATAGAAAATGTTGAGAAATGCGGTGCCAATACAATCGATACGGCTTCTGTAATGCCTTCCTTCACCATTGCTTCCACTGCATCCTCCACAAATGGCTCGATATGCTTTAGACCGATAAATAATTTGTACTCGACCTCGTCCTGCCATTCATTTAAGCGTGCACATAAGGCTTCTGCTTGTGCTTCTGTCATTTTTGCCAATGGAGAAATCCCGCCAATCGCACGATAACGTTCTGTTAAATCGTCAATATGCTCCTGGGATGGTTTACGTCCGTGACGGATATGTGTATAGTAACGTTCGATATCTTCTTCTTTATATGGCGTTCCGTAAGCCATTACTAATAAACCGCGTACTGGTTTCATGAAATGTTCACCTCTAAAGTTTTATGTGCCTATAGGAAATATCTATTTATGCTTCCCCGGCATCTGCATTAGCCTAAACCATCCATTTTCCCCGTTATAGACCGAAGTGCCGATACAGTCTGTTTACCCGCTTTATACTATCGTAAAAATGCGGAATGTAAATGAGCAGACTCGCTGCTCTACTCAGACTGCCGGCACTCAGCAAATAGGAAAAGGTTATTATATATTTTTTGACCGGGCTTCACGGCTGTACTCATGGATAAACGCTGTCAGGCGCTTCAACACTGCCGGGTCTACATCCGGGAATACACCGTGGCCCAAATTGAAGATATGGCCCTTTTCATGGGCAATCCCCTGATCGATAATACTCTTTGCACGCGCCTCTAGTACATTCCAATCAGCTAATAGTAGAGTCGGGTCCAAGTTTCCTTGTACTGTCTTTGTAATACCCCGTGCCTCTGCTTCACGAATTGGCAGACGCCAATCTAGTCCTACGACATCGATCGGTAAATCATGCCATTCGTTTACTAAATGGGATGCACCTACACCAAATTGAATTAACGGTACATTTAATTTGCGAAGTTCACCAAAGATGCGTGTCATTACTGGTTTAATGAAAATACGGTAATCCTCTACATTCAGTGCACCGACCCA
>DEQA01000141.1 GCA_002359075.1 Planococcaceae bacterium UBA3378 | reverse complement strand
CTTTCTTTGTCAAATAGCTTGCGACTTCCTTAACCCCTTGGACATTTCCAACTGCCTGTGCTGTTTTCAATGCCTGCTCAATAACAGCTTCCGTATTATGCGACGTACCTGCCTGTACAGGAGTATCTTCCTCCACCACTGCTTGCGGCTGTTCTTTTTGCGCAAGCATCGATTCATCAAACGGACGGATATCTGCCAGCGCCTGCTCATAAGCTGTGTGCCATACTGTGATTTGCGCTTTTGCAGCTGATCGTACTTCCTTAGAGCTTTGCTTCATCTGCTGGTCACTGAATTGCTTTTGCTCATCAATTGCCTGAATTTCCTCGATTGCCTGAATTTTATTTTTCATGGCATTGATCTTCAGCTGGACAGGTGCTGCTGCTTCTGCGGCAACCTGCTTCAGGACTGCCTTCTGCTCCTCTTTCCAGGCATCTGTTTCCCGAACGAAAAAGCGCTTCGTTGCTTCTGCCACCCGGTTAGCAAAGTTTAATACAGCATCTCCTGTCACCATCACGTTACTTTGAACCTGGTCTTCAATTACTGAAAACGGAACATGGAACGGCCGTGCATCAATTTGGGCCGCCCGTTCATCCGTCAAAGCACCTACATCTTTTAATGCCTGCTTCATAAGAGATTTTAAATGACCTGTAAGTTGTGACTGAAGAATTGTCTGATAGCTCGTATTTGCATCCTCCATGCGCCGCTGCTTTTCTTCTTCTGTTTTCTTTTTAGCCGAGAAGAAGCCGCCTACTTTAAATCCTTCTTCGCGGGACTCCAGATAAGAACGCAGCTTGTCACGGAAATCTGCTGGAATAATGGCTGCATTATCCAAAATATCTTTCCGCTGTGCCTCAAACCGGTCATTCCATTGTTCAAAAGAGAATAACTCCGTTTGCGTTGTCAGCTTGCCATACTGCTCCAACAGATCTTCCCGGTGCATCCAGTCATCTTCAGATAATACTTCCTTATATTCTTCAAACAAGCTGTCCTTTTCCTCAGCTAAAAATGCCTCGTGCTCATGTTGAAGCTTTACCAATGTATTTTTCGCTGTTGCAACAAGCTGTTCCTGCCAATCTTCCATTGAATCCATTACGATTTTCTTAACTTTTGCAAAGTCATTATGCGGATGATCAAGTGTCTTTAAGGATGTAAAGAAGATATCCTTCGGGTAGACCCCCCAAGCAGCAAAGGAATTATGTACTGATTGTTTAAAATCCTCAAATGAAAGCTCAGCATCACGGTGCTTATCGATTTGGTTGACGATTAAATAAACGTTTGAATTGTATTTCATTAACTGCTTCGTAAATTGAAAGTTCAGCTCAGACTGCACATGGTTATAATCCATTGTATAAAATACGATATCTGCAATATGCAAGGCCGATTCGGTACTCATCGCATGGGCATCATCGGTAGAATCAACCCCCGGTGTATCCATCACTGTAACACCCGGCGGTAAGCTTGATGTACTATGTCCGATTTCTATTTGGGAGACCAGGTCACCATTTTTACTCAGTTCTTTTATCTGTTTAATGTCGTATCCTGCTTCGAACTTTACCGGCTTTTCATTATGTAAATATAAAATGGCAAAATCATCAGTCGACTTATGCACCTTTACAATATTAGCGCTCGTCGGGATAGGGCTTGTCGCTAAAATATTCTCCCCAGATAAAGCATTGATCATACTGGACTTTCCAGCAGAAAAATGGCCGGCAAATCCGATTACATACTCTTTTTGCAGCAGTTTATGCGCAAATAGATGGAGTTTTTCCATTCTTTCTGTATCGTTGTTTTCCTTGTAAATTGTATATTGAAGAGAAGATTGCAAAAGCAGCTCTTCAATTTGTTGCTCTAAAGCATCCATTATTTCTAATGCCCCTTTGTTTAAAATTTTGTCATAATATTATAGTAACATGGATGTGCATAAAATCAGCTATAATTTATTCTCCCTTCCACTTTTCTATAATTTTTACTATTTATATAGAGAACATAAGGAACTCAAAAAGAAAATCCATATTTTTGTCGAAAATTGTTGGTATTGTATGGTAATATCAGTATGTTATGTCCATTCGTCCTGTTGTTTGTTCTATCCACCCCGAACTTCTGCATGATAAAATGGGAAAAATAGTTAGGAAAAGGGTGCATTAGTTTATGAATACAACAATCCACATCCAAACCATTTTAAATGGAACCGTTCATGCTTTAAAAACGCTTCTACCAATGAATATGAATATTGCATCCCCCTCCCTTGCAGCTGAACCATATATTCAACAGGAAATGGGTGTATTGATCGGGCTCATTGGAGATTTAAAAGGACGTGTTATCATTGATGGCTCACCTGCTGTATTCGGCAATATTGGCTCTAGCATGTTCGGCATGCCTTTAGAAGGGGAAATGCTGGAATCCTTTACTGGAGAATTTGGTAATATGATTGCCGGCAATCTTTGCACACATGCCGGGCAGAATAATTTGGAGCTTGATATTACGCCCCCTACTGTGATGGTCGGCACTACAAAATTATATGGTTTTCAGCACGCATTCCGTCTCCCTGCTACGATTGAGGGCATTGGGGACATCAGCATTTTGTTTACTATTGATGAAGAGTAACAAAAGCAAGATACACTAGGATTTCCTATACATAGAGCAGGTGAGATCAATAGCTGATTTCACCTGTTTTTCATTTTACAAAAACATTCTTTTTTCACATATTCTTCATAAAATACCCCTCCAGGTGTGATTTTTCTCACATCTTCCCCTCTTTTGTTTTTATTATGATGAAAACAAGTAATACTCCAATAAAATTTGATAGGAGGTCGCACCATGGCACATAAGAAAAAAGCCGCAGAAAATTTAAAAGGTACTCTTTATATGACATTTGCTGTTGGCTTTGTCATCATCGTCATCTGGGCTTTTTGTTTTGGGTTATTTACCGATCGATTCTAATCAAATTGATAAATCCACTTAAGAAAGAGAGGAATTTTTCATGCACATACACAAGTATGAGAAATGGTGGCTCGTGTTCGGCTGTACCACGTTAGTAGCATTTTTAGTCATTTTAGCCATTGGGGCATTCCATAATGGTACACATCCGAACGAAGGAAAGATAACAGTCGATTATGAAAATGTCGACAGCATTAAGCCGTTCGATCATCCCGGTGTCCACAAAGTAGAAGGAAAAGAATGGGACTACGAGGTCGTGCTTGTTGCTTCAGCATTCAACTATAACCCAGGTGACATTGAAGTGCCGCTCGGTTCTGTCGTGAAATTTTACGCTACAACAAAAGATGTGATCCATGGGTTCGAAATTGCCCAGACGAATATTAATATGATGCTGGAGCCAGGGTATGTTTCTGAATATATAGCGGAGATGAATAAGCCTGGCGAATATTTGATTGTATGTAACGAATATTGCGGTACAGGACATACTTATATGTACGGTACGCTAAAGGTGGTGGATGAAAATGCACAAAACAGCTGATGAATATGTGAAAGAAAAAGAAACTACAGTAGTAGAAAAAGAGACAGTATCGCCCTCCAGAAAACAAAAACGAACGGACCGCTTTATCCGTGTAGATGGGAAAGATGCGAAATTAGCAATGGCCCATATGTATGTTGCATTTACCGCGCTATTGTTAGGTGGTCTTGCAGGATTGCTCCAAGTGCTCGTCCGCTCCGGTGAATTCACATTGCCGCTTGGTATTAAAATTGGTTACTATCAGGTTCTAACGGTTCATGGTATTTTACTTGCTCTTATTTTAACGACATTCTTTATTATGGGCTTCCAAAT
>DEQA01000142.1 GCA_002359075.1 Planococcaceae bacterium UBA3378 | reverse complement strand
AGACAATCCTTTTTTTTATTCTAATTTTAAACAGCCTGCATATAGTAGTAAAAAATGCGAGGTGACCAAATTGGGAGAAAAAAGACGTAAAGATCAATGGACGACTGCCGATGATGAAAAACTAGCAGAAATTGTGATTGGCTTTGTCCAAAATGGTAAAACACAATTAGAGGCATTTTCTCATGCCGCCGAGGTGCTTGGAAGAACAAAGCAGGCGTGCGGCTTTAGATGGAATAAAACACTCCGGCTGCAATACGGACATGTGCTGGATAATGTCCGCAAGCGCCCAAAACAGATGATGCGCAGCCATTTAAAGCTGGCATTAACTAATTTTGAAGAATTGACAGAAGCGTACAATTCACTTGATTTGAGATACCGGGAACTGCAGGCGGAATATGACCGTGTCATTAAATGGCTGCAGCAGGGAGCCAATTTTTTAAGCAGAGAGCACGACCATCACTGAAATAAAAGGCACATGCCTCGAAATTGAATGTTTTTTCCTTTATAATAAAGTGAGGTCTGTCCTATGACAGGCCTTTTCATACGTTTAGGAGGCAGGATGATGACGATTCAAATTATTGGTGGTGGGTCTGTCGGATTATTGATGGCAAGTTTTTTGGCTGAAAAAGGTTTTGCCGTTACGATCATTTCTACCCGTGTCGAACAACGGGAACGTATAGAGACATTTGGCTTGACCCGGCAAAATATCGGCGGGGAAAAGCAAAGGTTTCCGGCAGCGGCTGCAGACAAAATATCCGGGCATGCGGATTTGATTATTGTAGCAGTGAAATACAATGGGCTTTCCGACTTCTATCCGCTGCTTGCCGAATTGCCTATATCCACACCGCTCTTATTCTTGCAAAATGGTCTGGCGCATTATGAAGAAGCAATGCGTCTGCCTCAACAACATATAGCATTTGGCAGTGCTCAATTTGGTGCCCAGCGAGAAAATGATACTACTGTCATTCACCGTGGTATCGGCGTACTGAAGCTGGCAGTTGGCAGAGGAGATATAGAGAGATTTTCCCCGGTACTGGCATTGGATAGTGACATGATACCGATCTCTACGGAAAATGAAGCGGAAACAATGCTGCTGGAAAAGGCATTATTAAATTGTTTTATTAATCCGTTGACCGCTATACTGAATGTGAAAAACGGAGAGCTGCTGACAAATCAGCATGCCTACGCACTATTAAAAACTTTGTATACAGAGCTGATGACTGCTTTTCCGCATATGCGTGATGAGTTCCCATTTGAAGGGGTAAAGAAGCTTTGCGAAAAAACAGCGGCTAATACATCTTCTATGCTTTCGGACCGGCAGGCAGGTCGCAAAACAGAAGTCGATACGATTGTCGGAGCTATTATAAAAAAAGCGGCACTTAGCGGCCGGCAGCTTCCTACATTACATACACTGTACGAACTAATCAAAGCAGCAGAACAATTAGAGAGTGGTGATAAGGTGTGAAGACAGTTATTGAAATAGTAGGAGGAATAATACTTTTCTGCCCGCTGATTGCCCTGCTGCCTACTTATATGATTTGCAGGAAAATGCGGATAAAGAAAAAGCATGCTTTCGGTTTTGCGGCAGACGTTACTACTTTCGTTCTCTTTTTCTCCGTCCCGCTTGCTTTTAATAGCATTTGGGGAATATCGTTTGCTATGTACATCATCATATTTGCGCTGCTCATCGCTCTTGGATTTACATTTATTGATTGGCGTACGAAAAAAGAAATTGATGTACCTGTTTTGCTTAAAAAGATATGGCGCGTTTATTTTATTCTGCTGAGCATTTTATATATAAGTGCATGGCTCATTGGGCTTTCGGTAAATATTGTGGAGTACCTTGAGGGGATTTAGAGCAAAAAATTTTTCGTGAGCGTATAAAACATATACAATAATACATATTCGAAAGTGAAAATATACTACCATAGTAAGCAAAACCGTTATACGATAGATACTACATAGACAGGTTAGAAAGTTGAGGCGTTTATTTCATGAAGCTGGAGCAAATTTCAATACCAGTGCAAAATAGAGTGTTGGCAGATTACTGGAAGGGAAATGCTGATATTCATTCTTTTTTTACGTATCCCTATGAGCAGGAGTCGTTTGTAAAACGGGCAGAAACGATCGGGAAGCGTGATTATAAGCGGGAATCATTAGTGAAGGTGATGCGGGCTTATATGGATCGTTTTGGTATATCCGAGCAGGCGGCTAAGCATTTAGAGGAGCTGGAAGCAGGTGCTCTGGCAATTGTTGGGGGACAGCAGGCGGGGGTATTTACTGGGCCGCTATACTCTGTCTACAAAGCGATAACGGTTATTTTACTTGCAAAAGAACAGCGTCAGGCATTAGGAATACCGGTAGTGCCGGTTTTTTGGATTGCAGGAGAAGACCACGATTTAGATGAAATTAATCATACTTTTACAATCGTCGATGGTAATGTAAAAAAGCGCGGTTATAGTAAACGTTCAAATAAAAAAACGATGGCTTCGACTACACCGATCGATCATGAGGCGATAGAACAATTGATTCGCACTGTATTTAAGGATTACGGAGAAACGAATTATACAGAATCGTTGCTGAAGGAAGTATTAGAAGCAAGTCGGATAAGTGAGACGTTTACAGATTTCTTTACGGTATTGATGAATCGCTTATTTGCCGATTACGGTTTATTGATGGTGGATGCCGCTTATACTCCTTTCCGCCAATTCGAGAGTGCTTATTTTGAACGATTGATTGATCGCAGCGAGGAAATTGCCCAGGCTGTGTTCGTGCAGGAAAAAGCACTGGAAAAGGCGGGATATGGAAAGCCGATTGAAGCAACGGAAAATAATGCGAATCTCTTCTTTGTAAAAGAAGGAGAACGCTTCTTGCTGGAGCAAAGCGATGGGGGATTTGTTAATACCTCTGCTCATTTAAAATTTACGAAAGAAGAGCTCCTGGAGACAGCAAGACGTTCACCGGAACAGTTAAGCAACAATGTGGTGACACGGCCGTTAATGCAAGAGTTGACACTGCCTGTCCTGGCTTTTGTAGGCGGGCCGGGAGAGCTTGCGTATTGGGCGACCTTAAAGCCGGCATTTGCGATATTGGATTTGGAAATGCCAATTTTTGCCCCGCGTCTGAATATTTCCATCGCTACCCGGAAAATCCAGCCGTTAATGGAACGTCACGAATTAACATTTGAGGCGGTAATAGAGGGAGAGTCAGAGGCGAAAAAGGAACGGTTTATTGCAGAAGTACAGGATCGGGAGGCGCTCGCTCAGGTGGAAGCAATGGGGACATCACTTTTGTCCCAATATGAGGTACTTACTGCCCATCTTCTTCAAAATGACGTGAACATAGAGCAAATACTAGAGAAAAATAAAGCCTTCCATCTGAAGCAGCTGGCTTATTTGGAAGGGAAAATAAAAGAACATACATTGCAAAAGCATGAGACGGTTATTCGCCAATTCGAAACGATTCATGCTGAATTTACTCCGAACCGCTCTTTACAGGAGCGTATGTTTAATCCTTATCAGTATTTAAATCAGTATGGACCAACGTTGGTGGATGATTTAATGCGTTTGCCAATGACAGTGGGCCCGCAACATTTTTTAGTGAAATATTAGTAGAAAGAAGTCGACTCTAAAACGAGTTGACTTCTTTTTTGTGACTATTTTATTATTAGAAAGCAAAACACAAGGGTCTAAATTCCCAAATCCCTTATATGGCGCGGTAAATGCAGGATTTTAGTGGTAGAAAGTGGGGTGATGTGGTACATTATAAACTAAAGTGGGGTGAGTAGCATGTTCATGGGAGAATATCAGCATTCCGTTGATACCAAAGGACGGCTGATCATACCGGCGAAGTTCCGGGAGCATCTAGCTGATACTTTCGTAATCACGCGCGGTCTTGATAACTGCCTCTTCGGCTACCCTATGGATGAATGGCGAAAACTCGAGGAAAAATTAAAAGGACTTTCGATGGCGAAAAAAGATACACGTGCTTTTGTGCGGTTCTTTTTTTCGGGAGCAACTGAAGTAGAAATAGACAAGCAGGGGCGCATTAATCTCCCTGGAACTCTCCTTTCGCATGCCGGCATTATGAAGGAATGCGTCATTATTGGAGTGGCGACACGGATTGAAATATGGGCAAAAGAAGCTTGGGAAGATTACTTTAAAGAATCTGAAGGATCCTTTAATGAAATTGCAGAAAATATGATAGGGTTTGATTTTTAATAGAGCCCAAAGGAGTAAGTTTTATGTTTGATCATACAACCGTGTTATTAAAGGAAACTGTTGATGGGCTCAATATCCATCCGGACGGTATTTATGTCGACTGCACATTAGGTGGTGCGGGACATAGTGAGTATTTAGTGAAGCAGCTCTCCCCAAAAGGCCGCCTGATTTGCTTTGATCAAGACACTGTTGCGATTGAAAATGCCAAAGTCCGTTTGGCAGACTATCTGGATCGTATTACATTTGTTCATTCCAATTTCCGATATATAAAAGAAGAGCTATACAATCTGGGTATACAAACTGTTGATGGGATTTTGTATGATCTGGGGGTCTCCTCTCCGCAGTTAGATACACCGGAGCGCGGCTTTAGTTACCACCATGACGCGCCTTTGGACATGCGTATGGACCAGACAGCAGCACTGACTGCATTTCATGTAGTAAATGAATGGCCATACGAAGATTTAGTCCGTATTTTCTTCCGGTATGGAGAGGAAAAGTTTTCAAAGCAGGTGGCTCGTAAGATAGAGGAAGCGCGTAAAAAAGCGCCGATTGAAACGACAGGCCAATTAGTAGAGCTGATCAAAGAGGGAATCCCGGCAGCAGCACGACGCAAAGGGGGGCATCCTGCCAAACGCATCTTCCAGGCGATTCGTATTGCGGTAAATGATGAGCTTGGAGCAGCTGAGGATTCATTGGTAGATGCTATTGACTTATTAAATCTTGGCGGACGCATTAGTGTTATTACATTCCATTCGTTGGAAGACCGTTTATGCAAAACATTATTTAAAGAGGCATCCTCTATTCCGGAGCTGCCACCAGGCTTACCGATTATTCCGGAAGAGATGAAGCCGATATTGAAGTTAATTACAAGAAAACCAATACTACCGTCAGATGAGGAGTTAACAGAGAACAATCGTTCACGATCAGCAAAATTAAGAATCGCTGAAAAAATAAACGATAAAGGACGTGTTTAAATGGCAGTTCGAGCTAGACAACAATCATATATCCCGCAACCGCCAATGCCGGAACAACCGCAGCATCAACCGTCACCTCAAAAACAGAAAAAGGCCGGCAGACAGCCGCTGATTACCGGGAAGGAAAAAGTACTTTATATTACATTTATCGTTGCAGTTACTATATTTGCAGTCTCACTATTACATACACAGGGGCAAATCCAAACAACGACGATCGAAGTGCAAAAAATAGAATCTGAAGTTCAGGAAATATCGAAACAAAACGAAGACTTAAAAGTGCAAGTAAGTGAATTATCAACATATGAGCGCATTTGGGAGAAGGCGAAAGAGCTTGGCCTGACATTGAATGAGAAAAATGTAAAGGTAGTGCCAGGCGAATGAAAAAGCTCAAGTTTCGTTTTCAAATAGGAGCCTTTCTAATGTTTTTATTATATGGAGGGCTCTTTTTCCTGTTGTTTTGGCGTTTCTTTTATATTCAGTCAACAGGCGAATTGCATGGATACAATTTGCAGGCTGAGGCAGCTAATAAATACTCCCGGGAAACGGTACTGTCAGCTGACAGGGGACGGATATTGGACCGCAATGAGAATGTCATTGCGGAAGATACGATGAGCTACCGGTTAGTTGCCGTTGTAGCAGAGTCGGCTACCGAGGACCCTAAAAAGCCGCGGCATGTTGTGGATGCTAGAGAAACAGCGCGCGTTTTGGCCCAATATATTAATTGGGATGAGGAAAAGATTTATGAACAGCTGACATCTAATAAAGGCCGGTATCAAGTAGAGTTTGGTGCTGCCGGACGCAGCCTCAGTCATGAAGTGAAAGAAGCAATCGAGGAACATGATCTGCCGGGGATTGTATTTGTGAATGATAAAACACGCTATTATCCAAATGGCTCCTTTGCTTCCCATTTGATCGGGTATGCAGTGAAGGAAGAGCAGGAGGATGGCTCCTTCAAAACAGTGGGGCGCATGGGTCTTGAATCTATTTATAATAAAGAATTGACAGGTGAAGACGGCAAAGTTGCTTATAAGAGCGATGTCTTTGGCTACTTGCTGCCGAATGCCGAAAAAATGGTCGAGCCGGCAAAGGACGGAAGCGACATTTATTTGACCCTTGATAAAACGATCCAAAATTTTTTAGAGGATGCCATGAGCCGGGTGGAAGAGAAATACGATCCGGAGTCTATTACAGCGGTTGTCGCTGATCCAAAAACAGGGGAGATTTTAGCGATGTCACAGCGTCCTACATTCGATCCGGATACGCGTGAAGGCTTGGAGAACAGCTGGTTAAATGCCGTCGTGGAGGATGTCATTGAGCCGGGTTCGACAATGAAAACGTTTACGCTTGCAGCGGCAGTGGATTCAGGTAACTGGTATCCAAATGCTACATATCAATCCGGCCGGTATAAATTATATGACCGTGTCATTCGGGATTCAAATAGAGGGCAAGGCTGGGGAAAAATCACTTATTTAGAAGGAATTCAGCACTCTTCGAATACGGGAATGGCCCATCAGCTGGAAATTATGGGGAAAGAGACGTTTGTTGAATATTTGGACCGTTTCGGTTTTGGTAAAAAGACAGGTATTAATCTTCCAAACGAAGCAACTGGTACACTGTTGACGGAAAACCCGGTCGACCTTGTCATCACGTCATTTGGACAAGGGTCAACCGTTACACCATTGCAGTTGATCCAAGGGTTAACAGCCATCGCAAATGACGGGAAGATGATGCAGCCATATGTGATCGATAAAATTGTCGACCCGAATACAGGGGAAACTCTGCTGGACGAGGAGCCGAAAGTAAAGGGAGAGCCTATAACAGCTGATACAGCCAAGCAGGTCCGTGAAATTTTGGCTTCCACTGTAACGTCTGAAATTGGAACAGCACAGAATTACCAAATTGACGGCTATGAAGTAGCCGGAAAGACAGGTACCGCCCAAATTCCAAAAGAAAACGGCTCCGGCTATTATGACGGTACACATCAATATATTTATTCTTTCCTCGGCATGGCACCGGTGGACGACCCGCAGCTGATCATGTATGTAGCAGTGAAAAAGCCGAATATGAGCAGTACAATCTCCGGCTCCGTACCGGTATCGGAAATATTTAATTCTGTTATGGAAAATAGCTTAAAGTATTTAAATATCAATCCGGACAATACCGCTGAAGTAGAGATGAAAACGGTAGGAGAGCTAGTTGGCAGCCAGGCAGAAACAACGCAGGTGGAACTAGCAAATGACGGGTTTACGGCGATTGTCATTGGCGAAGGTGGAACAATTACCGAACAGTATCCGAAAAAAGGTACATCGTTATCCAAAGGCAGTATTGTATTTTTAAAGACAGAGGGAGCAGTAACGCTTCCGTCATTTACGAACTGGTCTTTACGAAATATGCTTGTTTATAAGACGATGTCCGGTTTATCTTTAGAGATTGTTGGAGAGGGCTATGTCTATAGTCAAAGTGCTTCTGCCGAAACGGTAGTGACAGATTCCTCCCCGATTGTTGTGAAGCTGCGAACCCCGCAGGAAAGCTTCCAGGCGGTAGGAACGGATGAAGGCAGCGAAGAGCTGCCGCAGGATTAATCGGCTCAACGGAATGACCAGCAGGTTGAATACACGCTTCGTTTATAACATAGGTTGATATTAAAAACGGAGTGTGTTGTCAAATGAAGTGGATTTTTAAACAAGCCCAAGGGCGTTTAAAAATCATCATTATCTGTTTTGTGTTTTATGGTCTTGCGATATTGATCCGACTCTTTTATGTACAGATTGTCCAACATGAAGAATTAACTGAATTGGCAAAGGCTAATTGGGATAGGGAAATTCCTTTTCAGGAGGAAAGAGGGGATATTACGGATCGCCACGGCGAATCCATAGTGACGAATAAGCTGGCACCGACACTTTATTTTATGAAGGCGCAAAATGAAAATGTCGAGGAAGTTGCCGACCAGCTGGCGCCCATCTTGCAGACAGACCGTGAAAAGCTGCTGGAAAAGTTATCAAAACGTGCCTATTTAACAAAGCTGGCACCTGAAGGGAAAAATATTACAGCAGAACAGGCGGAAAAAGTGCAGCAGATGAAGATTGACGGCCTCTACAGCGGAGTGGATTATGTACGCCATTATCCGTATGGGACATTACTATCCCGTTTGCTGGGGTTTACAGGCTACGATTCCCAAGGACTAGCAGGCATTGAATATGAATATAATGATGTATTGACCGGTAATGCTTCTGCCATCCGTCTTTTTACCGACGCAAAAGGCAATGCGATGCGGCAAACACCTGATGAATGGCGCGAGGGGGAAGGTGGCTCCACTATTGAATTGACAGTGGATATCAAACTGCAGCAGGTAGTAGAGCGGGAATTATCACAGGCAATGAAAAAGTATAATGCAGAGCAAGCATTAGCGCTTGCGATGAATCCGAAAACCGGAGAAATTTTAGCAATTTCCTCCTATCCAACCTATGACCCCACCGATTATCAGAAAGTAGATCAATCCATCTACAACCGGAATTTGCCGGTTTTTATGACATTTGAGCCGGGGTCCACATTCAAGATTATCACCTTGAGCGCAGCACTTGAGGAAAAGGTCATCGATTTGGAGAATGAAAGCTTCTATGATCAAGGCTTTACAATGGTTGAAGGAGCACGTCTGCGTTGCTGGAAGCGTGAAGGGCATGGACACCAAACATTTTTGGAAGTGGTAGAGAACTCCTGCAACCCTGGCTTCATTGAAATGGGAAGACGCATCGGATCAGATAAGCTGCTTGACTACATCCATAAATTTGGATTTGGTGAAAAAACAGGCTCTAATCTTGCGGGAGAGGCTAGTGGTATTCTTTTCTCAAAAGAAGGGTTTGGACCGGTAGAGAGTGCGACCACCGCCTTCGGGCAAGGAGTCTCCGTCACACCAATCCAGCAGGTACAAGCGGTGGCCGCAGCGATTAATGGCGGTACTCTGTATACCCCTTATATTATCTCCAGGGTCATTGGCGCCAACGGAAAAGTACTGGTGGATAATAAACCTGTAGCGAAGCGTCAAGTAATCAGCGAGGAAACATCACAAAAAGTACGCAGTACGTTAGAGTCCGTCGTTGCCAATGGATCAGGTAAGCGGGCATACCGCGATGGGCTGCGGATCGGCGGAAAGACAGGGACTGCCCAAAAGGTAGAGAATAAACGTTATAAGGACGGCGAATACATTGTCTCATTTATCGGATTTGCTCCGGCAAACGATCCAGAGCTCCTTGTATATGTGGCAGTTGATTCGCCAAAAGCCCAATCCTCTATATTCGGCAGTACTGTAACAGCGCCGATTGTAGGGCAGATTATTGAAGAAGCAGCCTCCATTTTGGATTTGCCGTACTCCTCTGACCAACTGCCGAAAAAATACACATGGGGCGATGAAATAACAGAGGCTATGCCTGATTTTATCGGGCAAATAAAGGGGAAAATGATGGAGCAGCAATACACTTATAGAATAGAATGGCATGGTGAGGGTGAGAAAATCATCGATCAGCTGCCTGTAGCGGGCAAACAGATTAAACCGGATGAAATCATTCATCTGTATTTAGGGAACTAATCCTTTCAAAATGACAGTAAAACAACTATTATAGTGAAGGATGTTTATACATTTAATAGGACAGTTTAAAGGAGATTTTTTATGACATTGGCAACAACGGTGACGATTTTAGCTACATCATTCATCCTGACCGTTATTTTGGCGCCGATCGGCATTCCAATGCTGCGGCGATTAAAATTTGGTCAGAGTATTCGCGAGGAAGGTCCGCAGTCCCATATGAAAAAAGCTGGGACACCGACGATGGGGGGAATACTTTTCTTACTTTCCATTATCGTAACAACGGTTGCTTGCGGACTTTTATTTGATGTATTTACTACACAAACAGTTGTTTTACTGCTTGTTTTTGTAGGGTTCGGCATCATAGGATTTTTGGACGATGGCATCAAGGTTATTTTTAAACGCAATCTTGGATTGACATCACTGCAAAAACTAATCGGACAAATCGTCATCGCAATAGCGGCATTTTTATTACTACGTTTAGGGACATTTGATACGGCGATTGCCATTCCATTCACAGAATGGCAGGTGGATCTTGGCGTACTATACATCGCCTTTTTGATCTTTTGGCTTGTCGGCTTCTCCAATGCAGTGAACCTGACAGACGGTTTGGATGGTCTGGTAGCGGGAACAGCTTCTATCGCCTTTGCGGCATTTGGTGTGCTGGCATTGTTTAATAAACAGGCAGATATCGCCTTATTTGCTTTTGCCGTAACAGGCGCACTTTTAGGCTTTTTAATCTTTAATGCCAATCCGGCAAAAGTCTTTATGGGTGATACGGGATCACTGGCATTAGGCGGAGCACTGGCCATGCTGTCTGTACTAGTGAAGCAGGAGCTTTTATTATTATTGATCGGTCTTGTGTTTGTGATCGAGACACTTTCAGTCATCTTACAGGTAGGGAGCTTTAAGCTTCGTAAAAAACGAATTTTTAAAATGAGCCCTATTCACCATCATTTTGAGCTTTCAGGATGGTCAGAATGGAAGGTTGTCATTGTATTCTGGTCTACAGGGCTTGTTGTGGCATTAATTGCAGTCTTATCGGAGGCGTTACTATGAGGGAATATACAGCATTGCAACATAAAAAAGTATTAGTATTAGGCCTGGCGAAAAGCGGGGTAGCAGCAGCAGAGCTTTTGCACGAACTTGGTGCATTTGTAACGGTCAATGACGCAAAGCCTTTTGATGCTAATCCTGAAGCCCAGGATTTACTGACAAAAGGCATTACAGTCATTTGTGGCCGGCATCCGGAAGATTTGTTGGACGAAGGCTTCGAGCTGATCGTTAAAAATCCGGGGATTCCATACAGTAACCCAATCATTACCGATGCGATTAGCCGGCAGCTGCCGGTAATTACCGAAATTGAGCTTGCTTATCTAGTGAGCGAAGCGCCATTTATCGG
>DEQA01000216.1:4828-5016 GCA_002359075.1 Planococcaceae bacterium UBA3378 | reverse complement strand
ATCTACAACTTCTTTTACTTCTTCAGCAACAGATTTGATAATTTCCGGCGATAAACCGAACCCCGCATCTCCCGCCAATGCTTCGCCGCTTAATTTAATTACTACTCGCTTATAATGTGCCACACTCATAGTAAGCCTCCGTTACTCAGTTATTTAAAAGGAAATAGATTGCTATTTCGCTGTTTTTC
>DEQA01000216.1:3441-4801 GCA_002359075.1 Planococcaceae bacterium UBA3378 | reverse complement strand
TTTTCTTGAAAAATAGGGAACACAGTATGTGTTCCCTATTTGTAATCACCCAGATGTGTGAATCGTATTTAAATTAGTTGCCTTTTACTTGGTTCATTACTTCTTCTGCGAAGTTATCTTCACGTTTTTCGATACCTTCACCTACAGCGTAACGAGTGAAGCTAGTTACGTTACCGCCAGTTGATTTTACGAAATCGCGAACTTTTTGGTCAGAGTTCTTAACGAATGTTTGATCTAATAAACATACGTCTTCGAAGTATTTGCCAAGACGACCTTCAACCATTTTCGCAACGATATTTTCTGGTTTGCCTTCGTTTAGAGCTTGTTCAGTTAATACTTTGCGCTCATGCTCTACTTCTTCAGCTGATACTTCGTCACGTGATACGTAAGTTGGGTTGATCGCAGCGATATGCATTGCAATGTCTTTTGCAGCTGATTCATCAGTTGAGCCTTCTAAAGCTACTAATACACCGATTTTACCGCCCATGTGCAGGTAAGCTCCGAATGCATCTGCATCAGTTTTTGTTTTAATTTCAAAGCGGCGAAGAGTAATTTTTTCACCGATTGTTGCTACAGCTGTAGAAATTTGATCAGCGATTTTCACGCCGTCTTTTTCTAATTCTAAAGCAGCTTCTACAGATTCTGGTTTTGCAGCTAATAATTGCTCAGCTAAAGAAGCAACTAATACTTGGAATTTTTCGTTTTTCGCTACAAAGTCAGTTTCAGCATTTACTTCAAGGATAATTGCTTCATTACCTTGTGTTAAAATGTAAGTAGTACCTTCTGCAGCGATACGGTCTGATTTTTTAGCAGCTGAAGAAAGACCTTTTTCACGTAGGAAGTCGATTGCAGCTTCTAAGTTGCCATCAGTTTCTACTAGTGCTTTTTTGCAGTCCATCATACCTGCGCCAGTTTTTTCACGTAGTTCTTTTACTAATTGTGCAGTAATTGCCATTTGAGTTTCCTCCTTGAGTTTATAAATCAATATATTTAGGAGCAGCGGGGGCTCTAAATCTTAAAAAAAGGTGATAAGAGGGATCATCCACTTATCACCATTTGTACGAGTGAATTACTCAGCTGCTACTTCTTCTTCCACAGCTGGAGCTTCTGATTCACCTTGTTTTGACTCGATTAACGCATCAGCCATTTTAGCAGTTAATAATTTAACAGCGCGGATAGCATCATCGTTTGCTGGAATTACGTAGTCGATTTCATCTGGATCACAGTTAGTATCAACAATACCAACGATCGGAATATTCAATTTACGTGCTTCTGCAACAGCGATACGCTCTTTACGAGGGTCTACTACGAACATTACGTCCGGAATAGCTGTCATATCACGGATACCGCCTAAGAATTT
>DEQA01000216.1:3221-3412 GCA_002359075.1 Planococcaceae bacterium UBA3378 | reverse complement strand
CGTTCGTGTTCTTTTTTAAGTTGGATTACTTCTTTTTTAGGTAGAACTTCAAAAGTTCCGTCTTCTTCCATGCGCTCGATTTCTTTTAAACGAGCAACACGTTTTTGGATTGTACCGAAGTTAGTTAATGTACCACCTAACCAGCGTTGGTTGATGTAGTAGTTACCTGAACGTTCAGCTTCTTCTTTAAT
>DEQA01000216.1:0-3202 GCA_002359075.1 Planococcaceae bacterium UBA3378 | reverse complement strand
ATCGCTTCTTGCGCTTGTTTTTTCGTACCAACGAAAAGAACTTTACCGCCGTCTTGGCCAACTTGACGCATGAAGTCGTAAGCTTCTTCTAATTTTTTAACCGTTTTTTGTAAATCGATAATGTAGATACCGTTACGTTCAACAAAAATGTATTTTTTCATTTTTGGGTTCCAACGGCGTGTTTGGTGACCGAAATGTACACCAGCTTCAAGTAATTGTTTCATTGAAATTACTGACATGAGTTTGTCCTCCTAATATGTTTGGTTTTTTTCCTCCGCACTTTTCATCTGTAACAAGCAACCCGTAAGCATACGAGCACCACTTACTACATCAAAATGCGTGTGTAATGTTAACACCGTTAGCTACTATACCATACTGTTTACAGGCAGCGCAACTATTTAAGCATGAAACTTAAGCAACAATTCAATTTCTGTTTTACCCTTTTGCGTTATTTTCGCAATTTCTTCAATTGTTTTGCCTGTTCGATGCATCTCAACTACTTCCCTTTCAAACGGGGTCAGCTTGTCCTGCTCCTCAGTTTCCTCTGCAGATGATACCTTTTCCGGTGCTTCGTTAACCGGCTGTTGCTTTTGCCGGCTATAGGCATTTGCTGCAAAAGCAACCGGCACGTATGGACTTTGCCGTACTGGCTCTGCTGCTGCCAATGAAGAAACCGCTTCTTCTTTTGTCAATTGCTCGGCAGTTTCTTCCGGAATAGAGGTTTGTTCTTTTCCTGCTGTTTGCTTCACTGCACTCAGCGCTTGAATCAAGCGGTCATTCTCTTCTTTCATCTCAAGCAAATACAAGCCGATCGCATCGTCCAGCTCTTTTGCCATGCGTTCCTGGCGCATTTCCAAGTCCTTAAACTTTGCCAGCTTACTGTTTAGCAGGAGGATGAAGAAAAAACTCAACAGCTGGCAGATGAATAATACAACTAATATAATTGAAACCATTGTGTCTCCTATCCGCTATAATCGATAAAATTCCCTTTAAATGGATGGTGGGCTTTTTGCTGCTCCTGCTCGTCCTTTTTCTTTTCCCCCGTTGAGGAGTGATTTTCGCTACTACCGTTTTGCTCATCCTCTTCTGAAATAGCATCCGCATGTTCAGTCGTATTTACAGCTAATTGTTTCCGTTCCCATTCCTTTTTAAGCGCTTCATTTGCATGCATTTGCTGATGAATGACATTTTGCTGATGCTGTTCTGCTATTTTCCCTGCTTCAAATGTCTTTGGAATGGCAATTTGCAGTTCCACGGCTTTTAGACTCATTGCTGCTCCCCCTATGCATTCATCATTTCAGAAGATAAAAATCTACGCAATTTAAATAAGGCCTTTGAATGGATTTGGGAAATGCGCGATGTAGAAAGATCAAGCATTTCTCCGATTTCTGTCAATGTCATTTCCTCTGTATAAAACAGACTTAAAACAAGCTGTTCCTTCTCGTTGAGCTTTTTAATATTTTCTGCTAAATCTCCCAGCAGCTCTGCACGCACTATATGCTGTTCAGGCGTTTTGGACTGCTCGTCCCGGATGACAAAACCTTTTCCTTCTGAATCTTCCTGGTCCTGCTGCTCATTTATGGATAGCACATTGGAGAAGAAATGCTCCTGAACCGTCTGATACACATCTTCTACCGGGAGATTCATATGTTCGGCTAATTCCTCAGGTGTAGCATGCCGCATCAGCTTCTGCTCAAGATGCTCAATCTGTGCTTCCAGCTTCTTTGCTTTTTCCCTTGCCGAACGAGGCAGCCAGTCTTCTTTCCGGAGACCGTCAATAATCGCTCCTCTTACACGGAAGGAGGCATACGTATCAAACTTTAAATCTCTTTTTATATCAAATTTATTCAACGCATCAAATAGTCCCATCATTCCAAGGCTGACGAGGTCATCCCTCGACACATTTTTCGGTAGACCAGCGCCGATTCGTTGTACATGATAGGAAACAAGCGGCTTATATTTTTTTACCAGCAAGTCTCCTGCTTGTGGATCCCGATTGTTTATCCAGCTGTTCCAAAGCTTCAGTTCTTCACTACTCGGTTGTGTCATTCGTATCCACCTCTCTTCAACAAAACGTACCTATTGTCTATTATACCAAATTTATAGCTAATTTACACACGCTTCCTAAGCCCTAAATCGGGTATTACCGTGACAAAAATCGCACTCTTTTGTTCTGAAATTCTTTACTGTCCATCAGTCTTGCTCCGCGGTAAAGGGAAATTATAAGGGAGGGAAATAGCCTTGTTCCATCAATGGAAAATTTACGGGGAAGCATTTAGTAATAAGGTAACGGATAAAGAAGGGGGTGACTCTTTCCAATAGGAAAACAGGGCCGATTTCTCAACCCTGTTCTCTTTATCTATTTAATGATTCGGTAACGTTTGCTCCTCCGACTGCAGCATTGTCCGGACTACCTTGGCAATTTCTTCTCCGTCTTCATCTTTAAACTCCATTGTTGAAGACCGGTCAACTTCCGGAATTTGTAGCTCCTCTTTTTGCTCCTGTATCTCTTTATCATTTTCGGCTTGCTCTAGTATGACTTCTTCAGGTGTAAATAGCACATAGCCTAAAAGCAGACGTGCAGGATACGCACACAAAAACACGACAATTGCTGTCACAAACGCACCTAAAAGCGTTTCCAGCGGCATTGTATACGGCTGTTGGAGTGCCAGGACAAAATACACAGTGAAACCCAGTAATGCTGCCCAGCAATTGTACAAGAAAGAGCCGTACATCATATTATACTCACTCCTCTGTTTACTGTCCGGATATTCAATTTGGCTGTGGACGGGTCAAACTCAATTGTCCGTCCACTATTTCCTCCTGTATCCTCTGCAACAAGCAAAATACCGTGTTTTTTCAGTTCCGCCTTTACCGCTTCCACATTTCTTGGGCCGATTCTCATCGTATCCTTATCGGAAGTAAACTGGAACATTTGAGCCCCGCCGGCGATTTTTGCCTTCAGCCGAAATGTTTGAACACCTTCATTTTTTAATAGCTCAATTAATGCTTTAATACCCGTATCAGCAAATTTTGCAGCATTCAGCTGTTGGGTACGTCCTAAGCTCGAATCAGGTAGCATAATATGCACCAAGCCTGCTATATGCTTTGTTTCATCATATAAAACAACACCGACACAGGAACCAAGCCCTGATGTTCGAATCGTATTCGGCTGCTTTACTACATCCATTTGGGCAATTCC
>DEQA01000127.1:13185-16145 GCA_002359075.1 Planococcaceae bacterium UBA3378 | reverse complement strand
GTCTCTTTATATGTATACCCCTCTTTTCCAGTTCTATTTTGAGCTGTGCCACATATTCAGCAAACTCCTGCTGAAAGAAAGCATCATGCAAAGTCAGCATTTGTGTGAGCGTTTGAAGTGAGTCCCCTGCCCTAAACCCAAGCGTACGCAAGGCATTAAAATAGTGATGCATCGTTTGGGCACACTGTTCAATGCTATGATCCTCCGAAGCCGTTACAAGGACTGCAAGTGGGAAATCACTTTTTCCCGTCAAAATAGGATGTTGCTTGCTCATTTCGTCATATAATTTTTTGGCCCGGCCAGCATGTGCTTGATCTTTTAAAAAGAAGGAACTGATCACACGGTAAGGGGATCGGGCAAAACGGCATTCATGAAGAAAAGCATCCTTCTCCTCTACTAGCAAAGCACGCTCCTCTATATTTCCTTGTAACAATAAACTGGCTGCCACTTTGTAAAGTAACCCTATATTGCGGCTGCACGGCCGAAAAACGCAGAACGGCGCTTTTCCAGATGTCATTTTATCCATCACTGCCTGATGTTCTACCCCGCTGTATATCCGGCCGGCATATGTGTATTGGGCTGCCAAAGAAGCTACGATTCGTAAATCCGGATGACCCCCTGTATAATTGAATACCTTCGTATAGTTTTCCTCCAGCATTTATATGAACTGTGTAGGCATATTCTTCGCTCCCCTGTTTTATTGTACGCCTATTCCTTTCTTGATTTATAAAAAAAAGACTTTGCGCTTTAAACAGCGCAAAGTCTTTTTAACTTGAAAGCTCCTTTTGTTCTGCCGGGGTAAAGGCGCGTGACCTTGTAAGGAAACGCTTTCCTTCTACACCTTCTAATGAAAACATACCACCTCTACCTTCCACTACATCAATAATGAGCTGTGTATGCTTCCAGTAATCAAATTGGTTTTTGTGCATATAAAATGGACACCCGCCAATTTCCCCTAATAACACATCCTGATTTCCAATAATCAAATCGCCTTCCGGATAGCACATCGGAGAGGAGCCGTCACAGCATCCGCCTGATTGGTGGAACATGAGCGGTCCATGACGTTTCTTTAATAACTCAATCAGCTCCAGTGCAGCATCTGTCGCGATGACTCGCTCTGTCATACATGCACCTCCCCCTCGCTTAGAAAAATCCTAATTTATTCGGGTTATAGCTAACAAGCAGGTTTTTCGTTTGCTGATAGTGGCTCAGCATCATTTTATGATTTTCACGTCCAACACCGGACATTTTATATCCACCGAATGCAGCGTGGGCAGGATACTGGTGATAGCAGTTTGTCCAGACACGCCCGGCCTGGATTTCACGGCCAAAGCGGTATGCTGTATTCATATCGCGTGTCCAAATACCTGAACCTAGCCCGTATAATGTATCATTTGCAATCTCCAGTGCCTCTTCCTGTGTTTTGAATGTTGTAACGGACACTACCGGGCCGAAAATTTCCTCTTGGAAAATACGCATTTTATTATGGCCTTTAAATACGGTAGGTTTAATGTAATAGCCGCTTGCCAAATCGCCATCCAGGTCATTTCGCTCGCCGCCAATTAAGCATTCCGCGCCTTCTTGCTTGCCAATATCCAAGTAAGAAAGAATTTTCTCCATCTGTTCACTCGAAGCCTGGGCTCCCATCATTGTGCTCGGGTCAAGCGGGTTACCTGTTTGAATCGCTTCCACGCGCTTTAACACACGCTCCATGAATTTTTCATAAATTGATTCTTGAATTAATGCACGGGACGGACAAGTACATACTTCCCCTTGGTTAAGGGCAAACAATACAAAGCCTTCCACGGCCTTATCTAAAAACTCATCATCATGCGCCATAATATCTTCAAAGAAAATGTTTGGCGACTTCCCGCCCAGCTCAAGAGTGACCGGGATCAGGTTTTGAGAGGCATATTGCATAATTAAGCGACCTGTCGTCGTTTCGCCTGTAAAGGCAATCTTGCCGATACGGGGATTTTGCGCCAATGGCTTTCCTGCCTCCAGCCCAAAACCATTGACAATGTTAACGACACCAGGTGGTAATAAGTCTTCGATTAACTCCATTAATACCATAATGGAAACCGGTGTTTGTTCTGCAGGCTTTAATACAACGCAGTTTCCAGCAGCAAGTGCCGGGGCCAGCTTCCATACTGCCATTAGCAACGGGAAGTTCCAAGGAATAATTTGGCCCACTACCCCGATTGGTTCGTGGAAGTGGTAGGCAACTGTATCGTCATCAATTTGACTGAGTGTCCCTTCCTGGGCACGGACTGCCCCTGCAAAGTAGCGGAAATGATCGATTGCTAACGGCAAGTCGGCATTCAATGTTTCGCGAACCGCTTTACCGTTGTCCCATGTCTCCGCAACCGCCAGCACTTCCAGGTTTTGTTCGATACGGTCAGCAATTTTCAATAAAATGTTACTGCGCTCTGTTGCCGATGTTTTTCCCCATGCTTCTTTTGCTTCATGGGCTGCATCCAACGCCAACTCAATATCCTCTTCCGTCGAACGGGCTGCCTGTGTAAAGACCTGCCCCGTGACCGGTGTGATATTGTCAAAGTATTGACCTTTCACAGGTGGTGTCCATTTACCACCGATGTAATTGTCATAGCGCTCTTTAAAATTCACTAATGCTCCATCTGTGTTCGGAAATGCATAAACCATTGAAAATTCTCCCCTTTGCCAAAATTATTCGTTGAATACCTCTCTGTCGTTTGTATGCTCATGCCTGCCAATAATATGTAACTACAAAAGGTATCCCTATTTACTATATTGTCAGAAAGAGGGGACGAATTCAATACAAAAGCACCAATTTTCTAAATTTACTGAAAATGTTATTGTGGTATATTTTTAGGTAGAAGATTGTTCATAATACATAAAAAAGTTGCCATACTGTATACTGAAATTATTCTAATAAATAGGTGGAAAACTATGCGTATCAATAAATTTTTAGCAGAAAC
>DEQA01000127.1:0-13122 GCA_002359075.1 Planococcaceae bacterium UBA3378 | reverse complement strand
AAGGTAGAAGATGGCGATACAGTATGTGTGGATGGTAAACCAGTTCAAAGAGAAGAACAGCTTGTCTATATTGCCTTGAACAAGCCTGTCGGTATTACAAGCACGACTGAAAAGCATATCGAGGGCAATGTTGTGGATTTTGTTAACCATCCACTGCGTATCTTTCATATTGGACGCCTTGATAAGGATTCAGAAGGCCTGCTTCTTCTGACAAACGATGGGGATATCGTCAATGAAATATTGCGTGCTGAACATCATCATGAAAAGGAATATGTCGTTCAGGTGGACAAACCGATTACAGAGCAATTCCTCAAAAGAATGGCAGGCGGTGTAGAGATTTTAGATACAACGACACTTCCTTGCAAGGTAGAAAAAATATCAAGCCATGTATTTAAAATCATTTTGGAGCAGGGGCTAAACCGCCAAATCCGCCGTATGTGTTCAGCGCTGGGCTATTCGGTTAAACGCCTGCAGCGCATTCGCATCATGAATATTCATCTAGGGAACCTGAAAGTCGGACAATGGCGTGATCTCACAGAGAAGGAACGAACAGAGCTATTTAGACTACTGGACTACAAGCAATAATTTACACAGCAAAGGGGACGGGAAGATATGCTGACAATTCAGCCGACCGAAAGGCTTACTGGATTCCGTATTAGTGGAGACTATTGGGATATTGATTCATTACTGACAGCTATTTATGAAGTGATGGGAGATGAAAACCGTTACTTTGATTTTCAGGGAGTCCGCAATCGCATCTTGCGTATATGTCTGGAGCTTCGCAAGGCGACGAAAGGGGAGCGCAATATTGAGTTTGTAACAAATGGCGTTCATAAAGGGCTTGAAAAGAAAAAAGAATTGCTTGCTCCGAAGAAAAATGTCTATTTCTCAGTGGAAATTTTGATGCCTGAACTCATTTTTACAGTAATTGCTCTCAACGACTTTATCCGTCTTCATCAGGAAATGATCGATCCGTCGATGTGGAACATCCATGTCGCTACCGTTCGCCAGTTCCAAGCAGTAGCGGCTGCTGCATTGGAAGAATTATTGGAAGAGGAGCACTATACCGTCTTCCTTCAAATGCTTCATGCTAAGCAGCCCTTCTATTTCCGCTACGTCACCCAATATGTGGATATTCTAAATATGGAATACCTTCATTTATCCTTTGAGGAGCGGAAGCGTCAAATATCTGCCTATGCCTTGAGGCTATTAATAGAGGATGATTGTTACATAGCGTTAAAGGAACAGGTGATGACAGCTGCAAGCGTTACAAAGCATGCAGTCCACGAACTTACCATACCTATTAAATATCCGGAAACAATCGATTGGTAAAAAAGCACAAGCATGAAAATACATAAAGCATATCTTATCCTGACTATTACTGCTGATTCATCAATATAGTCATAAAGGGACGGCAGGCGCCGTCCCTTTATCATTTTTTAGCTAATCCAATTTTTCATAAGCCATTTTACGTATAACTGCTTCATGCTGTGGGTATTTCTCCAGCAGCTCCGCTTGGGTAAACAATTCGAAGTCCGCATAGTCAAAGCCCGGAGAGACCATGCATCCCACTAGACTAAAGGAAGCAGCTTCATCAACGGAGGAACCAAAAATCGTATGTTTCGGCACCAATAGCTGCGGCGTTTCCCCCGCCTCCACGTTTAAGCCCAGCTTTCTCGCCTCATATGTACCATCTGCATGAATCATATGTACAGTTAACGGGCTTCCGGCATGATAATACCAAAGCTCGTCTGATTGCAGCCTATGAAGATGTGAAATATCCTGAGAACGCAGCAAAAAGTAGATGCTCGTATAGCCCGGACGATCGCCTGCTTGTGTGGACACATGTTCCTTTCCTTTAAAGGTGGAGATGTGATAACCCCCTTCAGCATGTGGCTGTAAGTTTAAATTTTGGATATAGTAATCTGCATCAAATGTCATATCAATCGCTCCTTTATGACCTACTATATCAAAAAAAGGCAAGTTCCAAAAGAATTGGAACATACCTTTTTGCTTTACAGCCCGCCCAGATAGGCAGCTTTTACCTCTTCACTTTCCTGCAGCTCCTTAGCTGTACCCGAAAGAACAATATTGCCCGTTTCCAGTACATAGGCACGATGCGCAACGGACAGGGCCATATTGGCATTTTGTTCTACCAGCAGCACCGTTACGCCTTCCTTATTGATCATATCGATAATATGAAAAATATTTTTTACCATCAGCGGGGCAAGACCCATTGACGGCTCATCCAAAATAATCAACTTCGGCTTTGACATCAACGCCCGTCCCATTGCCAGCATTTGCTGCTCACCGCCGGATAATGTACCGGATAATTGCTTGCGGCGTTCTAATAGACGGGGAAATAACTCATATACATGCTCCATGTCCTTTTTGATGCCGTCCCGATCTTTTCGTAAATATGCTCCAAGCTCTAAATTTTCTTCTACTGTCATGTTGGCAAATACCCGGCGTCCTTCCGGTACATGGGAGATACCGGCTTTTACAATCGCCTGTGCCGGCTTTCCGTCTATGCTGGTCCCTAAATATTCAATCGACCCTTTTTTCGGTTTTAGCAAGCCTGAAATCGTTTTTAGCAGTGTGCTCTTCCCGGCACCGTTTGCCCCGATTAATGTAACAATTTCCCCTTCATTTACCTCTAAGGAAAGACCGCGTAACGCTTGAATATTGCCATAGTATACATCGATGTCATTAATCTTCAGCATTATTCTGTAACCTCCTCACCCAGGTATGCCTCGATTACTTTTGGATTTGAACGGATTTCTGCAGGAGATCCTTCGGCAATCAGTTGACCGTGATCCAATACGTAGATGCGTTCACAAATGCCCATCACAAGATGCATATCATGTTCGATCAGCAAAATTGTTAAATTGAATTCCTTACGGATAAAGGCAATCAGCTCCATCAAATCATGCGTTTCCTGCGGATTCATACCAGCTGCCGGTTCATCCAATAATAATAGTTTCGGACCGGCTGCAAGGGCACGGGCAATTTCTAATCTACGCTGCATACCATATGGCAGATTTTTCGCCAGCTCATCCTTATATACATCAAGGCCAAAGATCTTTAGAAAAGCAATTGATTCCTCTTCCATTTTCGCTTCTCCGTTAAAATGACTTGGCAGGCGGAAGATGCTTGAAAGCAGCGTATGTTTAGCCAAACCATGGTTTGCTACCTTTACATTGTCCAGAACAGATAGTTCTTTAAAAAGACGAATATTTTGAAACGTCCGGCTTATACCGCCTCTTGTTACCTTGTAAGGATCCAGCCCGCCAATCGATTTACCTTCAAACGTAATGCTTCCTTCTGTAGGGGTATAAACACCTGTCAGCATATTGAAGGTTGTTGTCTTACCCGCTCCATTTGGACCGATAAGACCGATTAATTCCCCGGAGTTCATATACATATCCACTTTTTGAACGGCCTTTAACCCGCCAAAGGTAATCCCTAAATTATCTACTTTTAAAAGAGCCTCACTCATGCCTTAGACCCTCCTCTTTTACCAAACTTAAATAAATCCGTCACTTCTTTCGTACCAAGAAGGCCTGATGGACGGTAAAGCATGACGAGGATTAACACAAGTGAATAGATGATCATTCTCGTCTCCGGGAAACCTTGGAGGTACGTTGTAACAAATGTCAGGAAAATAGCCGCAATCACTGACCCGGAAAGGCTGCCCAATCCACCTAGTACTACCAATATTAAAATATCAAATGATTTTAAGAATCCAAATGTTGTCGGTTGGATAATATAAAAGTTGTGGGCATAAATAGCCCCTGCCACCCCTGCAAAAAATGATCCAATAGCAAAAGCCACAACTTTATAGTAGGTCGTATTAATCCCCATTGCATCTGCAGCAATTTCATCTTCTCTTATTGCGATACATGCACGTCCGTGTCGCGAGTTAGTGAAATTCGAAATGATTAAAATTGTCACAACGACGCCAAAGAAAGCATAAGTCCAATTCGTTTGGTGCGTAATCTGCATGCCGGCTGCACCGCCAACATAATCAATATTTAAGAAAATAATCCGAATAATCTCCGCAAATCCGAGAGTGGCAATTGCTAAATAGTCCCCTTTAAGGCGAAGCGTTGGAATTCCGACGAGTAAACCGGCTATTGCCGCCATAATGGCGCCTAGTAAAATACCTGTAATAAACGGCAGCTCAAGCTGCATTGTACAAATAGCAGAAACATAAGCCCCAACTGCCATAAAGCCCGCATGACCTATGGAAAACTGGCCGGTAATACCGAGAATAATATGTAGGCTGACCGCAAGCATAATATTAATACACATTGTAATTAACATGTTTTGATAATAGAAGGTTATGCCACCGTTGTTAATTAGCACTTGTATGACTGCATAGATTACTAGCGCAAGGACAATATAGCCCCAGAAAATTTTTGATTTTTTCATACGCTCTCCACCTACACTTTCTCGCGTGCATTTTTACCGAAAATGCCCGCAGGTCGTAAAATTAAAATTAAAATCAAGATGACAAAGGCTGCAGCATCACGCCATAAAGAATAGCCTAATGCACTCACTACCGTTTCTACTACACCAAGCAAAAGACCGCCTACCATCGCACCCGGAATAATTCCGATACCTCCTAAAACTGCTGCGACAAAGGCCTTTAAGCCTGGCAATACACCCATTAATGGTTCAATACGAGTGTAATAAATACCGAAGATGACACCTGCTGCACCGGCCAGAGCAGAACCGATAGCAAATGTGGCAGAAATCGTATTATCAACATTTATGCCCATCAAACGTGCTGCATCCGCATCATGGGAAACTGCCCGCATCGCTTTTCCGATTTTTGTTTGATGTACGATAAATTGCAGCAGCAGCATCAGTACAAGGGAAATGACCAAAATAATAATTGCCTGGACGCTGATCTGTGCGCCTAGAATTTCGATTTTCGAGTTTTCGATTACTGTTGGATAAGCCTCCGGTGAAGCACCTCGGAAGAAAATCACCGTATATTCAATCAATAAAGAGACGCCGATTGCTGTAATCAAGGCTGCAATCCGTGTAGCATTGCGAAGACGCTTATAGGCGACACGTTCAATAATGACACCGATGACTGCACAAAGAACCATGGCTAAAATCAAGGCAGGAATAAAATGCATATCCCAGCGTGCAATAGCATAAAAGCCAATGAAGGCGCCAAGCATGAAAACATCCCCATGCGCAAAGTTAATCAGCTTAATGATGCCATATACCATCGTATAGCCGAGGGCAATTAACGCATAGATACTCCCCAGTGAAACACCATTCACAAGTTGTTGTATCCATTCCATTTCGTTTCACTCCTTTATCCATTACTATGTTTGACTAGTGTAAAAAAGTTCTCCTTTAAAAAGGGAAAAAAGGGAGGCATGTCGAGCCCCCCTAGAATGGTGCATTAAGGATTCACTTTTGTTTTGAATTCTTGTTTGCCGTCTACGAACTCTAGAACCGTGGCTGATTTAACTGGGTTATGATTTTCATCCACCGTAAATGTACCTGTGATAAGGCTTAAATCTTTCGTCTCTGCCAACGCTTTTTGGACTGTTTCCCCTGTCACTTCATCACCCGCACGCTCGATCGCATCTTTTAAGAAGTACACTGTATCATAGCCAAGCGCATGGAATGCATTCGGCTGTTTGCTGTACTCCGCTTCGAATGCTGATACAAAGTCCTGGATTTTTTGATCAGGATCTTCCGAAGAATAGTGGTTTGTAATAAACGTGTTATTTAACGCATCTCCACCAGCCAGTTCTACCAGTGTCGGTGAATCCCAGCCGTCAGCACCCATTAATGGTGCTTCGATTCCTAATTCACGTGCCTGTTTGACGATGAGGCCAACCTCCTCGTAGTATCCCGGGATAAATACGAAATCAGGGTTCTCTGACTTAATATTTGTTAGCGTGGATTTGAAATCCACATCATCTGTTACGTAAGCTTCCTCTTTTACTACTTTGCCGCCGTTTTCTTCAATTTGCTTTTTGAAGGATGCTGCCAGGCCTTTTGCGTAATCTGATGTAGAGTCCATATAAATGGCTACATTTTTAGCTTTTAGCTCTTCTGTCGCAAAGTTTGCTGCTACAATCCCTTGGAACGGATCGATAAAGCATGTACGGAAAGCATAGTCGTTTACCTTTCCATCCTTATCTACTGTCACTGTCTCTGCTGTACCTGATGCAGTCACCATTGGCACTTTGAATTGGTTGGCAGTCTGTACCATCGCTGTTGCATTCCCGGAAGTCGCCGGACCAAGCATCGCTACTACCTTCTCCTGCTCTGCCAAGCGAATTGCTGCTGTTACGGCCTCTGCATTTTCTGATTTATTATCCACTGCAATGTACTCGATTTTTTTACCATTAATGCCGCCATTGGCATTGATCTCATCGATTGCCAATTTTGCCCCATCATTAATGGAAGAGCCGTATGATGCTACCCCGCCGGAAAGCTCCAGATTGGCTCCGATTTTAATTGTATCCCCTGAACCAGATGAACTGCTTCCCCCGTTTGATGAACCGCCTTCATCTGATGCCCCGCAGCCAGCCAGCATACCGGCAAGAACTGAGGACGCTAAAAAGATTGATGCGAATTTTTTCATCTTTGAATGTTCCATATCCATTTTCCCCCAATGAAATAAAATTCAAATATTAGATATTTCTGATAATTATACATGAAGAAAATACTATTCACAATAACTTATATGAATATTCAAAATTAATTATCTATACTAATATTTCTAACAATTAAGACTTTAGTATTGTAAAACATCCAACTGCTTTCGTCTAGTCTGATTTTTCAGTTTTTATATTTTGCTATTATATTTTTTTAGATAAGAGGAAACCTAGCAGCAAACCGTAGAGAAAATGGGCCCCTATCCAAATGAAAAATGCGGGGAGAGAAGTAAGAGGTGGCGTATGGTCCGCTAAATTGGTTAAAGGATAATAACAAATTGCTATTCCAATATTTATGCTTATGCATAATCGAATAAGCGACCCGCCAGTCATTCGGCGCCGGATCGCTATTTCCATCACTATAAACGCTAGGATCACTGCGACAATAAGATGCAGGATAAATTCCTGCCACTCCGGCAAGTGCAGGGCGCCAAGCACCGGTATATAATCAATATTCAGCAGTAAGGTATAAACTTCATATCCTGTCATCTGCTGTGCCAGCTTCAGCAGAAGCCCCAATATAGCTCCTGCCATTATTCCGGCAAAAAGTGTATATGCTGCCCTTTTCATCTGAAAACCTCCTACCCATTTAGCTTGAAGATACAGATTCGTTCATTTTCATTTTTATAGCCGCGCAGCCGCACTTCCTCTACCAGTTCAAAACTAGTTTCATACTGGAGATACATCATATAATCCGGTGCCGGATAATATAAAAGAAGATGTATTTCCCTCGGATGCTGCTCAAACGACCAAAGAATATTCATCAGCACTTTACGGAAAATCTGGATGGAAAACGGATTGAAAAAGAAAAATACATTGTCTTTTCCCATCACTTCATAATCCTGTGCCAGCATGTTGAGAAAGGTAATAGGAATCACCCGGTGCCTTGCTTTCTGAAGATACTTCTCCCGGTTATGGACTGCCTCCAGAAAATACTTATAGTCCATTTCAATACCGACCGTCGGAACTTGAAATGCGTGATGTAAATAAATCGGCACTCTTCCTTTTCCGCAGCCAAAGTCTACTACCTTTGCCTGTTTTGGCAGCTGATAAGTTTCAAATAGCTGTTCTAGCGCCTCATACGGCGTAGGCTCATAACGATGATAATGAATCGATTTAGGATAGCCAAGCTGGTAGCCTGCTGTATGAATATTTAAGAGCTTCTCAAAATATTGTTCATCCATATATTTACTCCTCCCATGCGAGCGGTTGTGTCTGTTTACTAACCGCCATTGTAAATTAGCGCAAAACGGTCATCTCGGATAATGATTATCACCTTTCTATTATACCTTTACAAGATGTTTGTTATTTGTTAAGTATAGTAGTTATCAGTTATAGTAATTCCCTCCCCTCATATATAAAACAAAAAATGCCCGGCAAGCTTCCGGACATCTCCTTTAAAGCGGTATCTTTCTCTAAAACGGCAGATGGCAAAGGGCAATCAGCCGGTTATCAAGAATAGAGTAGGTGAATGAACTTATCCGCTGCCCGGGACAGCGGGACGGATTTTAGATGGCAAATACCAATACTGCGCTTCGGTATAGGGTGATGTAATTTCACTTCATGGACAATGCCGCTTTCTAAGTAGTCCTGGGAAAACTCCTTGATCACACACGCAATGCCCAAATTTATTTTCGCAAACTCCAGCAGCAGCTCGTGGGAGCCTAATTCAAATTCGGGGGAAATAATAAGCCCTTGATCTTTTAAATAATCTTCTACATACTTTCGTGAATTTGCCTTCCTCTCTAAAAAAATGAGCGGCATTTTCACTAAGAAATCTAAATGAATCGGTTGCCTTGTCATATTTCTATATTTTTCTCCACATACGAAAATATCCTGTATATCCCGGCAAGGCTTCACATGCAGCTGATCATCCTGAACAGGAAGATTACAGATGCCAAGGTCTGCTTCTCCAGCTTTAATATAGGAAACGATTTCACTTGTCGTCCCATTTAGGATTTTCAATTTAATTCCCGGGTACTTTTTAGAGAATGCTTCAAGAGCCGGCAAAAGATAATAGCGGGAAATAGTATCCCCGACTCCTATGCGCAGCTGGCCGGTCGTCAGATTTTGAAATTCCAGTATCTTTCCTTCCCCGGCCTCAAGTATCCCGATTGCTGATTTCACATAATCGTATAAAAGCTGCCCCTCAGTTGTCAGCGTTACTCCTTTAGGCGTACGGTAAAAGAGATGAGTCCCGAGCTCCTTCTCTAATTGTGCGATCGCTTGACTGATGGCAGGCTGGGTCATGTAAAGGGCTTGGGCTGCCTTGGAAAAGCTTTTGCTTTTACAGACAATCTGGAATATACGATATAGATCAAGTTTTCCTATCATATAAATACTCCTTATAATGCATATTAAAAATATTAATTTTACTTATACCATGTAAAGAAGTTATAGTAAAACTTGTATGAAGTAAAATAAATCAACTTTTTATATAGAGTAGGAGAGATTTTAGTGGAACGGGTAGTCGGCACAGTCGTACGAGGTCTTCGTGGACCAATCATCAATGAAGGTGATGACATTGAACAAATTGTAGTAGACACTGTTTTAAACGCTGCTAATGTAGAGGGCTACGAAATTCAAGACCGGGATATTATAACGGTTACAGAATCAGTTGTAGCCCGGGCGCAAGGAAATTACGCTTCTCTTGATCATATTGCTGCAGATGTAAAATCAAAATTCGGCGAGGATACAGTAGGAGTCATTTTCCCGATTTTATCACGTAACCGTTTTGCCAATGTATTGCGCGGAATTGCACGTGGGACAAAGAAAATTGTCTTAATGCTAAGTTATCCATCCGATGAAGTTGGCAACCATCTTGTCGATATTGATGAGCTTGATGTAAAAGGAGTCAACCCATGGACTGACACCTTAACAGAAGCTGAGTTCCGAGCACATTTCGGCTATAAAAAGCATACTTTTACAGGGGTAGACTATATTGAATACTATAAGGAATTGATCGCTGCTGAAGGTACTGAAGTAGAAGTGATTTTTTCCAACAACCCTAAAGTGATTGTCGATTATACAAAGTCCGTACTTGCTTGTGACATCCATTCACGCTTCCGGACAAAGCGCCTTGTCACTGCCGCAGGTGCTACAACGGTGTATAGCCTGGACAATATTTTATCTCATTCAATCGACGGTTCAGGCTTCAATGCTGAATACGGCCTGCTTGGTTCCAACAAAGCAACAGAGGAAACGATTAAGCTCTTCCCTCATACTTGCCAGCCAATCGTAGACGGGATCGCTGAAAAATTAAAGGCAGCAACCGGAAAAAATATTGAAGTAATGATTTATGGCGACGGGGCATTTAAAGATCCGGTCGGAAAGATTTGGGAGCTTGCTGATCCGGTCGTTTCCCCGGCATTTACAGCAGGTCTTGGTGGCACGCCAAATGAAGTGAAGCTTAAATATTTAGCAGACAATAATTTCTCTCATTTACGCGGGGAAGAATTAAAGAAAGCCATTTCCGAACACATTAAAAATAAAAACGAAGATCTAGTCGGTGCAATGGAAGCACAAGGGACAACTCCCCGCCAGCTGACTGATTTAATCGGTTCTTTATCTGACCTTACTTCAGGTTCAGGGGATAAAGGAACACCAATGATTTACATCCAAGGATACTTCGATAACTATACACATTAATCGCAAAGGATCTTCTTTCCTCTGCCTAAAAAACCCTCGCATGCTTTGAACATGCGAGGGTTTTCTATACTCTTGGGGGGGAGTTTAAATAACTGAAAAAGATTTATTTTTTAATGAACATTTGTGTCCAATAGTTACCGTCTGCAACATAGCCAACACCAATATGTGTATATTTCGTGCTCATAATATTGGCACGATGACCTTCACTATTCATCCAAGCTTTTACAACTTCTGCCGCTGTTTTTTGTCCTTTCGCAATATTCTCACCTGCTGCTGTATAGGAGATACCGAATTTTTTCATCATATCAAATGGTGAGCCGTAAGTCGGGCTTGTGTGGCTAAAGTAATTTTTATCATGCATATCTTGTGATTTGTATTTTGCTACACGAGAAAGCTCCCAATCAATTGTAAGTGGAGACAAGCCTTGTTTTGCGCGTTCTACATTTACAAGACGAACAACTTCCTCTTCTACAGTTTGCTGTTCGTTTTCAGCAATAATAATCTTTTGTCCTGGGTAAATCAAATCCGGATTTTCTAGACTTGGATTTAAAGCAATTAACTCTGAAAGACCTATTTGATTTTTTGAAGCGATTTTCCAAAGTGTATCGCCCTTCACTACTGTATAAGTTGAAGTTGCCGCTGAAGCGGTAATCGGTAATGCGATTGATAATGTAAGAGCTGCTGCGATAGCTGCTTTTTTAAACATGTATTATCATCCTTTCCTTTTTGTCTGACCACATCATACCTGAACATACAAGACTAAATCACTATTGAAAATTTGGTAGGTTCATTACAAAACCATTACATTTGTCATATTAGAAAGGACCTATCCTAAAATAAATGGTTTTATGATGAAATATTTTTGTAACATCAAAAAGAAAAGGAATAAATTTCATGGTTTTTGTTTTCATTTCCCTGTATTTTCTTTAAAAATAAAGAGATGAACGTACTGTTATGACAGGGAGATACGGAATACAATAGATTATTCTTGCGTTCATATGTCATACTGAGATAGAAGTATAGATTTGTTAAAAGAGAAATGATGATCGGAGGCAACAATGAAATATTATACAAAGAATGGACCATACATTGCGGGAACAACAATGAAAGAGGAGGGTGCATCGGAAGGAAATAATATGGCCCTTCATGTTTGCGAAAACCCCGAAGCCGTCCTTCGCAACCGTGAAAGATTAGCGAGAGAGCTCGGCTGCAATCCGGATGATTTTGTATGTGCAATGCAAACACATAGCGCTAACTTTTATAAGGTAACAAAAGCAGATAAGGGAAAAGGCGCCTTTACGATGCAGGACGCCATCGCAGATACAGATGCACTTTATACGTATGAAAGCGGAATTGTTCTTACTTCATTTTCCGCCGATTGTGTACCTGTTCTTTTATATAATGACAAGAGCGGTGTCATTGCCGCTATCCATTCCGGTTGGCAGGGAACAGTAAAGGAAATAACACGAAAGCTGCTACATCAGTTAATTATAGAAGAGAAAAATGATCCTTCTTCATTTCATATTTATATTGGCCCTGCCTTAAGCCAGGAAAAGTTTGAGGTGGACGGGGATGTATATAAGAAGTTTAAAGCTTTAGGCTATGCGGATGAATTTATGTATTATAAGAAAGAAACAAATAAATATCATATTGATAATCAAAAAACCGTCAAGAAGCAGTGTGAACTTGCGGGTATTCCTTCCACACATATTACAATTGATCCGACATGTACTTATTTAAATACCAGCGGATTTTCTTACCGCGAACATAGAAGCTGCGGGCGTCATATGAGCTTTATTATGAAGAACGAACGATAAAACACCACCCCGGTGTTTTATTTGTTTAAAAGCTCTTTGAACCAATAAATAGTAGTTAGCATCTCTCTCCAGTTCCCTTCATCTTCTATCGCCCAGCATGTTTGAAGTGTAAGGAGCGCTATGGATGCTTTAAGCAGTCTCGTTTTATTTACATCGAGCAGACTACAGATACGTTCTACACGTTGTTTTAAAATAATTTGGCTGCATAGCTCATTAAAAAGAAACGGAACAAAATCAAAATACATATCCCCTACTATGCCTTTCGGGTCAATCGCACACCATCCGCGTTTTTGATCATATAAAATATTGTAATGATGAAGGTCTCCGTGCAGCAGTTCATCTCCTTGTGATGTTGCTTGAATGTCTGTTACATAGTGGTGTGCCTCGGCTATAAGCTCGCCTGAAATGGGACCTTCTTCTTTCGGATATCTTTTCGTATATTCATCAAGTCCATTAAACAACTGATAGATAGAGGGGAACGATGGCTTTGCTGGCTTTCTTACTGCCTGCCATACTTCTACATAATGCAGAGTAGCCGTTTCTTCATCCTTTACTTCAGACAGCATGCAGCCAGGGACCAATCGCTCAAGCAATAGGACACCATCTGTCTCATCAGAGGCTATTAGTTTTGCAAATCGCTCACCATTATATATTTCTAGTGCGTGTATTTCACGTGTAACATCTGCCCCTGGAAGACCGAATTTTAAAATGAGGGGACGCAGGTTATAATCTCTTACCTTTACCACATAATTATATGAAAGGTTATCTACAGGACCTTCCATATAAAGCTGCCATTTTTCTATATATCTCTCTACCAGAGCAGGAAGAGAGGATAGCCACTTCTCTCCCTCTTTTCCGAAGACGGCTGCCATTTTCTTTTTAAATTCTGCAGGAATGTTCATTGTATCCTCCTTTGCAAGTATGTAACGAAAAAATCCCGCTGCAGTCGATTCGGCGGGATA
>DEQA01000295.1:292-4603 GCA_002359075.1 Planococcaceae bacterium UBA3378 | reverse complement strand
ACAGTAAAATGGTTTAACTCAGAAAAAGGTTTTGGATTTATCGAACGTGAAGGCGGCGAAGATGTATTCGTACATTTCTCTGCGATCCAAGGCGACGGATTCAAAACGTTAGAAGAGGGTCAACCAGTAACGTTTGACGTTGAAGATGGACAACGCGGTCCTCAAGCAACGAACGTTCAAAAAGGATAATTAACCTTTTCCTGGAAAGAGGATGTGATTCTGTTATTTACAGAGTTGCATCCTTTTCTCTTTTTCGCAGGAATTTTAAACCTCCATTGTTCCAGTCCCCTGCCCCATTCGTGCAAGAAGACATTCTATAAAAAAAGCATTTGAAATAGGATTATCATAATTGCCCCGCCTGATTATTCACTGCTGCTTCAGCTTGAAGCTCCCTGCTATCCTTCTTGCATCCATGCAATGACAACCACTACAGCGAACAGGAAAACGTAATAAGAAGTCGGGAACAAAGCCGATATACGGTCCGCTAAGAATCCCCGACGGAAACAGCCGTTAAAAGGGATCTGTTCCCCAAAAATAAACACGAATTGCTGAGTACTATAACCCAACAATTCGTGTCTTTACTTAAGCTTTAACATCTTCATGATCTTCAGAGCAACGAAAATATTAAGCAAATCTTCAAGCTGATTGAAGTCCGTATTTAAAATAGTCTCCAGTTTTTTCAGCCGTTTTCTCAAGGTGTTCGGATGAATAAAAAGATGCTCTGCTGTTTTATTAATATCTCCATTATGAATGAAGAAGCTTTCTAATGTTTCAAGGTAGAAATCATCATTTTCATCATCTAATAATACAAGCTTCCCCAGCTTTTCATCAAAATAATTATGAAGAATATCAGTTTGGATATTCGATAAAAGCCGCGCGATCCCAATGTCTTCGAAATGCCAAACGGCGTGGTGCGTAAACTCGTATTTCCCCAGCTCCAGCGCCACCTTCGCCTCGTAATAACTGCGGAACAATTCCACATTAGATGGATAATGGCGTCCCAATCCAACCTCGCACATAACATGCGGATGAGTCTGTTGAATGTCTTTATAGATTTGATTAGCTAATGAGATCATCTGCTCTTTGCGTTCTTTAGGTGTGTTCTCATAAGAATTAAATACAATGATGACGATATTTCCTTGAATAACCGTTGTAACGGCTTGAAGAAAGCTCCTTGTGACGACTGAGCGGATTTCGTTCATCACCACATCTAAATCAATATCGTATTTGGCCGTATCGTGGATTGGATTTAATCTCATGACCATAAGCTGTGTCGGCTGTGAAAAATCCCAGCCCCACTGCTTGCCTTGAACAATTAATTCGTGTTCTGATTCTAAATTGCTATAAAGCAGATTATAAAGGAATTGCTCTTTATATGATTGATGAGCTTGAAGAATTTCTTTTTCCTTCACTAAGCAGGATACAATAGCAGGTAGTGCATAGGTGATTTGTTCGATGCAGATATCAATCATCATCCCGGGCTGTTCACGCAGCAGGACATAGCCGTAATGCTCTTCCCCCGCATATAAGGAGAAGAAAAAGCAATTATCATCGTTTATTTTTACTATGGATAATTCCTCTTTTTTGCTTTCGGTCTGCTGATAGAAAGCGGAACGAATTGCTTTTATTTGTTCAATGTTTCTTTCCTCTTGCTTTTCCCCATATATACAAAAATGCTTGTCCAATAGAACGATACCATCATCAATCAGCAGCCGGAGCCGTTTTAATAAACCTTTTAAGCCGTGCTTATTTGCGAACTGCAGCCAATAATGGCTGGATTGTTCCAATACATAATGGTAAAGCCCTAAAGCTTTCAACTGGCGTAAATCTTTCAGCTTATGCTTAATTGTAAATAAGTTGGCTTCTAATGATAAAACAGGTTTTTTATAATCATTAATAATGCTGATGATATCCTTCATAATATAAATATCTTCATCTCCATATAAGATAATGCCTTGAACATGCTGGGGAGACAGGTAATAAGGAAGCTGAATCATTATATCTACTGATTTAGGAAGCAAAAGCAGTGTCGGTGCTTCTATGCGACCTGGCGCTTCTATGCGACTCGCCTCTTCTTTTACTATAGAAAAGTTCCGTTCCTTTCCTTTCCAGCCTCCAACTATCTCACTATTGTAAAAAGGAGAAGCGCTTATTATTTCTTGAAATGTCAGCAAAATATCAAATCCTCCTAAAATGGTCCAGAATGTACCGGTGTTTCTTTTTTGTTGTTAAAACGTATAGATGGGTTAGTTATTTTCTTCAAATATACTCCGTATACCTCTTGATCATAATGACTGCTTTTCTTTTCTTGTATATCCATCATTTCAATTGCTTTCAAATGATTGCACGCCATGGTAAAGTGATGAAAGCTATGCCCGTTTAGGGGTACTTACAAATGAATGCATTTTTCGCCAAAAAATATCCTCAGGGCCGTATTCATTTTTACAGGAATGACATTCGAGACATTTTTCAATATGAACAAGGAATCCGAGTTGTTTCATAAAAATATCACCTTTTTATCTATATCTATACTTTTTGCTAATTAAAAATAAATTCATATTAATTTTATAGGTCTTAAGACTAAATGAACATACGTAAATGTAACAGGTTTAGAACAATTTTATATAAAGGAAAAGCTAGGTATTTATTCAAGTTAACTCAAGAAGTGAAGGTGCACTGCTGTTGCTATTGCAAAGTACTTAATCAAGCATGAACTGTATGACCTGAAATTTCTTAAAAAGCATACAGTTGTTTGGGACGAATTAAATGATTATCTTGATCAACTGTCAATGGAAGAAGCATTGCAACAATGCGATTAAACAATGGAAACTATTCAGTATCTGATAGAGAGGCTTAATAAGCATAGACCAGTCTTTTGTACCCTACCATGCGATATTAAATTTCTTCGTTTCCTGATTAAGCCGTGAGATTACGTTTTACGGAATTTTCATTGCAAGATACCAGCTATATTCACGCAGCAGTTATTTCTCTTCCCTTTGGAAGCTGCTGCGAACGGGACGCTATTGGAAAAAAACAAGGTGTTAGTTGAAAAAAATAAATAATCACGGCAGTTCGATCAGAGGTACTCCCCTGCTGATCGAGCTGCCTTTTCTTTTGTTGTTTTATCATTCCTACCTTTTAGTAAAGGCTCTTTGTAAAATTTTTCATTTAGCTGTATTAAAACGAATCGTCTAAAAATTCCTCATTTTTATAGAAAATAAGTAACATGAACAAGAAATATCGACTGAGCAGATGATACCAAAATTGTCAGGAACCATAAACGGGGCCTGGCGCTTTTTGTTTTACCTAGAGCAAATAGGGTATTTACTTTCATAAGCAAGCTATTTAGCTAAAGGCATTGCAGGAATAAATCAGAGGGAAAAGGGTTGATAGCCAACATGTTAAGAAGAAAAAATTTACTATTGTTTTTGAGTATCATCATAGTCTGCTTTTTATCTGCTTGTGCCGAAAAAGAGAAGCTTGACGATGGCTCTGAACTAATCAATAAAAATCAATTTGTTTTTGCCACTTCCGGTGAATTTAAGCCATTCAGCTATATGAATGACGATCTCACTATGACAGGCTTTGATATTGAGGTTGGCGAAGCGATCGCAAAGGAAATGGGCCTTGAGCCGGTTCAGAAGCGAATGAAATTCAAAGGAATTGTAGAGGGAATAAAAACAGGCCGTGCAGATGCAGCCGTTGCGAGCCACACGGTTAATCCGCAGCGAAGCAAGCATGTATCCTTCTCTACCCCCTACTATTATTCGGGACCGCAAATTTTCACCAGACCCGATAGTGAAATTAAGACTGTCGAAGATTTAAAAGGAAAGGAAGTAGCGGTAGCAAAAGGTTCAACTTATGCCGATACAGCCTCCGAGTATACAGACAATGTAAAAACGTATGACAGCGATATTACCGCTTTAAAAGCATTGAGCAGCGGACGCCATGATGCGGTCATCACAGACTTTGTTACAGGGAAAACGGCTGCAAAGGAAGGTTTCGAGATTAAAGGCCAGCAGTTAATCAACCGCAGTGAACAAGCGATTGTGATGCCTAAGGATAATCCGAAGCTGGTAAAGCGAGTAAACGAAGCTTTGGAACATCTTCGGGAAGATGGAACACTCTCGGAGATCAGTATGAAATATTTCGGCGAGGACATCACCAATAAACCAGAATAAATACACTCTATAGAAAGAAAGGAAGTAGTACTTTGCCAAGTTTTTCTCATTTTTTCGACATACTAACGGAAACAAAAGGTGTATTCTTAAAAGCTATGCTTTTAACATTAGAGCTGACGGCTGTTTCCAT
>DEQA01000295.1:0-250 GCA_002359075.1 Planococcaceae bacterium UBA3378 | reverse complement strand
TCGTCATCGGACTTGTCTTTGCCTTATTAAAAATATCCAGATTTAAAATTTTACAGCTTATTTCAGATATATATGTTTATTTGGTCCGCGGTACACCGCTGATTGTTCAAATCTTTATCCTCTACTTCGGGATTAGTGGGATTTTCCTCCTTCCAGATTTCTGGGCTGCTTCACTTGCCTTAGCGCTACATAACGGAGCCTATATTTCCGAAATCCTACGGGGTGCGATTCAGTCGGTCGACAAAGGCCA
>DEQA01000203.1:1749-9603 GCA_002359075.1 Planococcaceae bacterium UBA3378 | reverse complement strand
TTTTAAATTTTTTTACTCATTTTTATGGCTCTTCACCAAAATATGTGCTTGGCCGCACATTGCACTACGGGCGGACGCTTTCCGCGGGCGAGGCCAAGCCTCCTCGTCGTTTCACTCCTGCGGGGTCTCGGCTTTCTCGCTTTTCCCGCTGGAAGCTTTGCTCTGCATCGAAAGCGCAGCGGCAGATGCACTCGCCGACCTTCGCTCCATGTGCTTTTTCCTTTGGCAAGAACAGGTTTCAGTATTGAGCCATTTTTATCTATATAGATTGATCTACATGCTTTCTAAGAAATAGTTGTCTCAGAAATAGGAAATTCAACTTATATATCTATATGTGATAGCTTTTTGTATAACCTTATCTATTATATTGATTCGGCGTTAAAAAGTCTAATGGACCTTTAATTAAGCTTCACTTACTGCTTTAATAACCTTTTTCATCTTCTTTTCAAATTCCCGGCGAGGAATCATGACACTATGGCCGCACCCTTGACACTTAATACGGATATCTGCTCCCATACGGATAATTTTCCAGGCATTTGTCCCGCAAGGATGTTGTTTTTTCATTTCGACGACATCATTCAATTCAAACTTCTTTTCTTCCATTATTCTCCATCCACCTTCACATCGTATTCTTCAAGCAATGTCAATAAATCCCGGCGTATAATACTAGCCATTTTTGTATGCTGCATCGACACTGTTTTTATTTTAATACGCAGCGTTACCGTTTCCGGACTGAAATTTTGCACGCCTGTAAGAACCGGTACATTTGTTAATTCTTCATATTCTTCAAAGAGGGCTTTTAAATAGGCGCCGACCTTCTTTTCAATTACAGACAGATCCACTGTCGTCGGCACAACGAAATCTACAAAGGTTGATGTATCATTGACCGAATAATTGACGACAGCCCCTATGGAACCATTCGGAATGATATATTGTTCTCCGGATGTCCCCGTAATTTTTGTTGTGCGGAGGCCGATTTCCACTACGGTTCCTTCTGCCGTGTTCAGCTTAATATAATCACCTACTCCAAACTGGTCCTCGAAAATAATAAAGAATCCGCTGATGACATCTTTTACCAAGCTCTGGGCTCCAAAAGCAATCGCAACTGATGCAATCCCTGCTCCCGCAAGAAGACCGGCCACCTGAATGTTCAGCGCGGATAAAACCCCTACAATGGCCGAGAAATAAACTAAATAGGAGAGCACATTTTGTAAAAGCTTCAAAATTGTCCGCTGACGGCGCTCTGAATAACGCAGCGGCGCCCTCATCCGGATAGCAAAAAACTTTTCTATTACTTTATTCCCGATCCGTACGACTAAATAAGAAACGATCATTATAAAAGTAATTTTCACCGATGCTACAATGACGAAATTCCATAATTCTTCACTTTTTAAATAATCCCAAAATTGCTCGGTTACACGCTGCAGACCTTTTAAATCCTCCGTTGTTTTTTCTTCCATATTTACCACCTCTTGTATAACAATGTGCAGATTTGAATATACTGCCTAAATAAAACGGGTTTTCATAAAGAAAGCTAAGAAAATCCCATACTAAAGTGAGGTTATTGTATGCAACCAATCCCTGCATTTCATCATGTTATTCATTATGAAAAAACAAGCGCCGTTTGGCAACTAAGTGACCTGTTTTTGCAGCATATTCCCTTTGATCATGAACAGCTGATCTTTTGTTGTATCGGTACTGACCGCTCTACTGGTGATGCGCTTGGCCCTCTTGTCGGCAATCAGCTGATTCAGGATTATGCCTTCCCCTTCAAAGTGCTTGGTACACTGGAGACACCCGTTCATGCGCTTAATTTATTGGAAACACAGGCTGAGCTTGAAACAAGCACCCCTTACCCTTTCATTGTAGCAATTGACGCATGTCTTGGTGAAGAGGGTTCCATTGGATCAATTATTGTCAAAGATGGAGCTTTATATCCTGGAAAGGCAGTAAAGAAAGAATTGCCACCAATCGGCGACCTTTCCATTAAAGGCGTAGTAAATGTTGGTGGTTTTATGGAAGCGATGGTTCTGCAAAATACGCGCCTGCATGTCACTCATTCAATGAGTATGACGATCGCCCGTTCTTTGACACTTGCCTGGCAGCGTCATTTATTAAAAAATAAACAATATGGCAACAATCACTCCGACTACCGCAATGCCCGGCAGCAAATTGGCTACTCGAATTTTCGTTAGCCCTGCAATATTCAGACCAATGGCCATGATCATAACACCGCCTGTTGCTGTCATTTCCTGGATGAATAGATCAAGGGCGGCTTCCGGAATATATGTACTAATGACTCCTGCTAATAGAGCAATCGCTCCTTGATAAATAAAAACAGGAAAAGCAGATAGTAATACACCGATTCCTAATGTAGAAGCAAGAATAATAGCAGTGAAGCCGTCTATAATTCCTTTTGTAAAAAGTACATCATGGTCATGGCGGAGGCCGCTATCGAGAGCCCCTATAATGGCCATAGAACCAATGACAAAGATTAATGTAGCTGTTACGAATCCTTCTGCAATGGAACCTTTGCTCTTTAGGGATGAATTTTTCCCCAGTATATTCTCGATCTGTTGACCAAAGCGGTTGAACCAGCGCTCTAAATCCAGCCATTCTCCTACTATAGCTCCGACTACCAGGCTAATAATGACGATAACAAAATTGCTGCTTCCAAAGCCCATCTGAATACCAAGAACAGCTACGGCAAGGCCGATAATGGACAACGCTGTTTCTTTCATTTTGTCCGGTATATTTTGAAAGTACCTGCCAAAAAGGGCTCCTATAATAATAAATAATGCATTTAATAATGATCCGAGTAATACCATGAGTAAGCTCCTCTTTTCAATAAAATAGAGCCCTCTAATGTGAGAGCTCTGCCCTTAATCTATTTGAACCTTTAAGATTTCTAAAATCCGCTCCAGGTCATCCTCTGAATAAAACTCGATTTCAATTTTCCCTTTATTTTTATTCTTTCTTATTTGAACACCTGTGCCAAAATATTCTCGTAAATGGGATTCTGTTTCCTGCACAAATATATCCTTCTTCGGCTTTTCCTTTGTTCCATGTGAAACATCGGTATTTAATTGCTGTACAAGTGCCTCCACCTGCCTTACATTCAATCCTTGCGTAATCACACGATCAGCAATCTCTTTGATGCTTTCTTTATCTTTTAGACCAAGCAATGTACGGCCATGTCCCATTGATAATTTTCCTTCATTAATGAAATGCCGTACTTCTTCTGGTAGCTGCAGCAGACGGATATGATTGGCAATATGCGAACGGCTCTTTCCTAAACGCTTTGCCAGTTCATCTTGGGTAAAGTTTAATTTCTCGATCAAACTGCTATAGGCTTCCGCTTCTTCCACAGGAGTCAAATCCTCACGCTGCAAGTTTTCCAAAATAGCAATTTCCATCATCTGCTGTTCCGTCATCTCTTTAATGATCGCCGGTACTTCTTTTAAACCAGCCATCTTAGCAGCCCGGAACCGCCGCTCTCCTGCAATAATCTCATATTTCTTACCTGATTTCCGAACGACCAGCGGCTGAATGATGCCATGTTCCTTGATTGATTCAGCCAGCTCCTCAAGCGCCTCTTCTTTAAAAATCTTACGAGGCTGATATGGGTTGACAATCAACTTATTGACAACGATATACTCTACCGTATTATCGCTATGTATGGATTCCTCAGGAAAAAAAGCACTGATTCCTTTTCCTAATCCTTTAGCCATTTTTAATCACTTCCCTTGCTAGCTCTGTATACGTATCTGCTCCCCGTGACCTTACATCATATAAAATAATCGGTTTCCCATGACTCGGTGCTTCACTTAAGCGAACATTACGTGGAATGATCGACTTGTATACCTTTTCACGAAAATACTTCTTCACTTCTTCAATTACCTGCAGTCCTAAATTTGTTCGTGCATCCAGCATAGTGAGCAAAACCCCTTCAATAATGAGCTCCCTATTTAAATGTTTTTGGACAAGACGTACTGTCGATAATAGCTGACTTAGTCCCTCTAACGCATAATACTCGCACTGTACAGGGATTAATACACCATCAGCAGCGGTCAATGCATTAATCGTCAGAAGCCCTAATGAAGGCGGGCAATCGATAATAATGTAGTCAAAGTCACCCTTCACTTCATCCAGTGCCCTCTTTAGCCGGACTTCACGTGAAATGGCTGATACAAGCTCAATTTCTGCTCCGGCAAGAGACATAGTAGCAGGAACAATCCATAAATTTTCGATTTTTGTTTCATGGATATACGACTCCATCGGCTCATCTTCGATTAATACATCATAAATACAACCTTCTATTTCCCTTTTGTTGATTCCTACCCCGCTGGAAGCATTTCCTTGTGGGTCAATATCGATCAGGAGCGTTTTCTTCCCTAAATAAGCTAAACAAGCGCTTAAATTTACAGATGTGGTTGTTTTCCCAACGCCGCCTTTTTGATTCGCAATGGCAATAGTTCTTCCCATTTGTGCACCTGCTTTCAACACATTATTCGTTTAATCGCTCTCTATTTACACGAAACTTTCTAAACTAATACTCTTTTATTTTAGCAAAAAGGAAGCGATGAGTCGTCAAAATATTCATAAATTTAAATTTATTGGATAGTCTGTACGTAAAGGAAACCCATTTATCATCTAAAAAGCTCCCGAACGTGCTTGTCCGGGAGCTATATGCTATTTTCTTTTCGGTATTCTCACCGTAATTTGATAGTAATCCTCGTTATCTTCCTCTTCGGTTTTCACATTGATTCCGCTCTTAGTGACCATCGATAACGATTGTTTAATTGTATTAAGGGCAATACGGATATCTTTACTGATCGCTTTACGCTGTGCTTTTTTTGGCTTTGGCTTCTCCTCCGGCTCTTCCTGCTGAGGATGAAGGATTTGCTGAATTTGATCTTCAAGCTGCCGAACATTCCAGTCATATTCCTTCACGGCCGCAATTAACTGCATTTGAAGCTGTTCATCTTTAATAGAAATCAATGCACGTGCATGCCGTTCACTGATTTCCCTTTTTAAAATAGCATCTTGCACAAATTGCGGAAGCTTCAGCAGACGGAGTTTGTTCGCTACAGTTGACTGCCCTTTTCCGAGACGTTGAGCAAGTGCTTCCTGTGTTAGTGAATGAAGTTCCAGCAATTGCTGATATGCCAACGCCTCTTCGATTGCTGTCAATTCTTCACGCTGCAGATTTTCAATCAGCGCAATCGAAGCTGTTTCTTTATCATTTAATGTACGGACAATTGCCGGTACTTCTTTCCATTCCAGTTTTTTCATTGCACGGTATCGGCGCTCACCTGCAATAATTTCATACATTCCTTCTGCTTCCGAACTTGGACGTAAGACAATTGGCTGAATGACTCCATGAGTATGAATCGTTCTTGATAACTCTTCAATTTTTTCATCATCAAAAACTGTTCGGGGCTGAAAACGATTCGGAACTATTTTTTCAATTGGAATTTTCACTACTTCTTCTGCAGCTGTACTCACCACTTCTACTTCACTTTCCACTTCGGATTCCTGCTTTCCGCTTCCGAACCAACGTGAAAAAGGACTCTTCATCCAAAGGCACCACCTTTAAGAAACTAACTTGCTCAATATTATTATTATTTATGATTCTAGGGAAAATGTACATAGTCCAATAATCGATAATTTTATGCATTTTGTCGTAAATATAAATGTATATGCTTCAAATTGACGAATTATTTCTAATTTCTTCTTTTTTTTACTGAATCGGCGTTTTATTTGGCACACCCGGCTTACGAGGGTACTTTTTCGGTGTCTGTTTCATTTTGTCGAAAACAAATAATGAGCGTTCACTTTCCTCGACCGGTAAAAGGAAGCTGAATTCTTCCCTTAAGGCGGCTCCTAGCGTCGAGATGGCCTTTTTAGCATCCTTCAGCTCTTCGGCTCCCGCAGCAGCCTTTAAAGCAACAAAGAAGCCTCCCTGTTTAGCCAGTGGGATGCAAAGCTCTGATAAAACAGACAGCCTTGCCACCGCCCGGGCTGTCACTACATCGAATTGCTCGCGGTATTTCGTATTTTGGCCAAACTCTTCTGCACGTGCATGGACAAATTCCATATGATCCAGCCCCAGCTCTTCACTTAAATGATTGAGGAAGGTAATGCGTTTATTTAAGGAATCCACAATTGTTACATGCAGATGGGGAAAGCAAATTTTGATAGGGATAGAGGGAAAGCCTGCTCCCGCCCCTACATCACATACAGACTGTACTTTCGTAAAATCAAAATAAAACGACGGGCTGATGGAATCATAAAAATGCTTTAAATACACACCTTCTAGATCTGTAATGGCCGTTAAATTCATTTTTTCATTCCATTCAACTAATAGCTCGAAATATTTCCGGAATTGGGCAATCTGCTCATCTGAAAGCTCAATCCCTTTGGCGGCAAGCGCTTCAATAAATTGTTTTTCGTTCATAGGACTCTCCTTCATAAAATGGGGGCTGTCCATAAGATACTACTGGACAGCCTCTTTTCCTGCTTATTTACATACCGTTAAACAATTTAGGCAGTAAGTCAACCTCACTGCCATCAAGACGTCACAGCTTTTCAGACGCCTTCTTTACTCAGCGGTTTAACAGATAGCATTCACTTACAAAAACGGCAACATTTCAGCCGGTATTTAGTTCATCACCGTATCACGGGATGGATTTTCGTTAGGGCTTGGGGGTACGGCTCCAACTATATATTCTAGGATGGATCCCGGAACACACTGGATATTTCATATATGTTCCTCTCCATGAAGCCGTCACAACCATTAACTCATTATAAAGCAATTTTGTCATCCTACACTTATCGTAAATATTCCCGTATTAGGTATTTCTGTTTAGATTAATCATTCGAGACACGGGCAATTTTCCCTTGCTCAATATAGACGAGAAGAATGGAAATATCAGCCGGATTGACACCCGAAATACGGCTTGCCTGTGCGATGGACAATGGATGTACATTTTTTAGCTTTTGGCGTGCCTCTGTAGCCAAACCGGAAATTGCATCATAATCAATGTTTTCAGGAATTTTCTTATCTTCCATCTTTTTCAGCTTCTCTACTTGCTGTAACGCCTTTTGAATATATCCTTCATATTTCAGCTGAATCTCAATTTGCTCTCTTACTTCTTCAGAAAAATCAATTGCCGCAGGCTCAATTAAGCTTGCCACTAAATCGTATGTCATCTCTGTCCGCTTCACTAAATCGGATGCTCGAATGCCGTCTTTTAGCTCTGTCCCACCGACGGAGCGGATTGTTTCCTGCGTTTTTTCATTCGGCTTTACAATAATGTCACGAAGACGGGCAATTTCATTTTCAATTTGCTGGCGTTTTTCCTGGAACTTTGCATAGCGTTCTTCTGAAATCATCCCAATTTTATAGCCGATATCTGTTAAACGAAGGTCAGCATTATCATGGCGAAGCAGCAGACGGTATTCAGCGCGGGATGTCAGCAAGCGGTACGGTTCGTTTGTACCTTTTGTTACAAGATCATCAATTAACACGCCAATATAAGCATCAGAACGGGAAAGAATGACTTCTTCCTTTCCAAGTACTTTTGCCGCTGCATTCATACCTGCCATCAAGCCCTGTGCAGCTGCCTCTTCATAGCCGGAAGTTCCATTAATCTGTCCGGCAGTATATAGATTTTTAATTCGTTTTGTTTCAAGTGTCGGCCATAGCTGTGTTGGCACGACAGCATCATATTCAATTGCATAGCCGGCCCGCATCATTTCTGCTTTTTCTAGCCCGGGAATGGTTGCAAGCATTTTCTTTTGTACATGCTCAGGTAAACTTGTTGAAAACCCTTGTACATATACCTCGCG
>DEQA01000203.1:0-1651 GCA_002359075.1 Planococcaceae bacterium UBA3378 | reverse complement strand
GATGGGCAATAACGTGGACCTGTTCCTTTAATCATACCTGAGTACATTGGTGATAGATGCAGGTTAGATTCAATAATCTCGTGCGTCTTCTCACTCGTATAAGTTAACCAGCATGGTAGCTGGTCCATAATATATTCAGTGGTTTCAAAACTGAATGCACGGGGTACATCATCACCAGGTTGAATTTCTGTTTTTGAATAATCGATTGTACGACTATTTACCCGCGGCGGTGTACCTGTTTTAAAGCGTACGAGATCAAAGCCAAGCTCTTTCAAATTATCTGCAAGCTTGATGGATGGCTGCTGATTATTCGGACCTGAAGAATATTTCAAGTCCCCAATGATAATTTCTCCGCGGAGGAATGTACCTGTCGTAATGATGACCGCTTCAGCCCGGTAGATGGCGCCTACTTGTGTAATGACACCACATACTTTTCCATCTTCTACAATAAGCTCATCCACCATTGCCTGGTGAATTTGAAGATTCGGCTCTTCTTCCAGCAGGCGCTTCATTTCATGCTGGTACAATATTTTATCGGCCTGTGCGCGTAATGCACGAACGGCCGGCCCTTTACCTGTGTTTAACATACGCATTTGGATATGCGTTTTATCGATGACTTTGCCCATTGCACCGCCTAATGCGTCAATTTCACGTACAACGATTCCTTTTGCCGGCCCTCCTATTGAAGGGTTACACGGCATAAATGCAATCATATCCAAATTAATTGTCAGCATCAGTGTATTCGCACCTGTTTTTGCAGCAGCATAGGCTGCCTCTGCCCCTGCATGGCCGGCGCCGACCACGATGACATCAAAAGTGCCTGCCTCATATTGTGTTGGCATGCTTAGTTCTTCCTTTCTGTGTATAGCATTTCTATCGTTCACAAGACTAAGTGCAATTTGTCATGAGAAGCACATCTTTCAACCAACATAGGTCAAAATCATCTCTTTTTTCATCCCGTCTTCCGGTAAATGATCCCTTTAGAAAGATGTATAGGTTACTTACCTAAACAGAATTGTGAAAATAGCTGGTTTATTAAGCTTTCCTGGACTGTATCACCGACAATTTCACCGAGTAGTTCCCATGTACGGGTAACATCAATTTGTACCATATCGACTGGAACACCGGCTTCGGCAGCTGCCAGAGCATCTTCAATCGTTGCCTCTGCCTGATGTAAAAGGGCGATATGGCGAGCATTTGATACATATGTCATATCACCAGCCTCAATTTGTCCTTCAAAGAACAAAGCAGCAATCGCTTCTTCTAGTTCCATTACGCCTTCTTCCTTCAGCAGGGAAGTCGTAACGACACGATGATGACCGGCAAGTTCCTGGACACGTGAGAGATCAATTTTTTGAGGAATATCCGTTTTATTTACGACAACAATGAAATCCATATGTTGAATTGTTTCAAACAAACGTTCATCCTCCGGTGTTAATTCTTCTCCATAATTTAATACAAGGAGGATCAGATCGGCACCCTTTAATGCTTCCCGGGAACGCTCCACACCAATCCGCTCTACGATATCTTCTGTTTCACGAATTCCGGCAGTATCCACTAGACGAAGCGGTACCCCGCGAACATTCACGTATTCCTCTATAATATCACGAGTTGTACCCGCTATATCGGTTACAATCGCTTTATTTTCATG
>DEQA01000195.1 GCA_002359075.1 Planococcaceae bacterium UBA3378 | reverse complement strand
GAATGCATCAGCGCTGAGGAAGCGCTGGATCGTGTGGAACAAGGGATGTATGTACTGATTCGGGAAGGCTCGGCTGCCAAAAACCTAAAGGATGTGCTGCCGGCTGTTACCCCTTACAATGCACGGCGCTTTGCCTTTTGTACAGATGATAAGCACTTGGATGAAATTATTCAGGAAGGGACGATTAATCATGCAGTCGCACTGGCAATAAAAGAAGGGATGGAGCCGCTTCAGGCTATCCAGCTTGCCACATTGAATGCTGCACAATGTTATCGCCTATACGAACAAGGGGCTCTTGCACCCGGATATGTAGCGGATTTTGTCATGTTAGAAGAACTGGAAACGATGAAGCCTGCTGCCGTTTGGAAGAAGGGACAGAAAGTTGCAGAAGCAGGCGTGATGCTGACAAAGAGCCCTGCCCGTGTAAAGGTTCCGGACCACATTTTGCAGTCTGTGCGCTTGCCGGAATTAACTGCTGCGGATTTGGCCCTGCCGATGAAAGGAACAAAAGCAAATATTATTGAAGTCATACCAAATCAAATTATAACGAAGAAGCTGCAGGCGGATGTAGATGTAATAGATGGATATTTTAAGCCGTGTATCAAGAAAGATTTCTTAAAAATCGCGGTTTTTGAGCGCCATCATCTTCTTCATACCAAAAGCGTGGCTATCGTCCATGGACTGGGATTGCAGGAAGGGGCGATTGCTACTACTGTCGCGCATGATTCGCATAATGCTATCGTTGTTGGTACAAATGATGAGGATATGCTTGTTGCATTACGTACGCTCGAACAGATCAATGGAGGCCTTGTTGTCGTCAAGGCTGGTGAAGTGCTCGCACAGATGTCGCTGCCTGTAGGGGGAATTATGACAAATAGTGAGGCCCAGCAAGCCGAACAGCAGTTGCAGGAAGTACATAAAGCACTGCATATCGTTCATCCGACATGCCATTTCCATTTGTTTTTAACGCTCTCTTTTTTAAGCTTACCCGTGATCCCGGCATTAAAGCTGACAGATACAGGATTATTTGATGTGGAAGCGTTCCAGCATATTCCGATTGATGCCTCTTTATAATAAGAAATAAAACCAGATGGAGTGTACGGTGCTCCGTCTGGTTTTTGCTATGAAGAATATTATAAAATATCGCTGTTTATATAAGCTGGATTAAGGATATCAAGCAGCTAATGAATAAGGTATTTGTACCTGTCACGCTGCTGGTACTTGGAAGGGAAAAGGTTAAAGCCGTCACATCATACGGCGAAGTCTTTATAACCAATCTTGTATCCGTTCCAAGCATGCAGCGAGCACACATGTTTTAGGGAAGTATCTAATGCAAGAAATCACACATTAAATGTCGAGCTCCCATCTTTCTTTTTCATCCTGCTTCATCTTTTCTTCCACTGCTGGAGGATAGACGGTACGGTATTTATGATGATCTGCCGGAATGAGTTCGATCATTTTATCAATCATCTCTTCTGGCTCATACTGGTTTTTTAAATTTCCCTCCTGTTTTAGCATATCTTCTTTTTTTGTAAAATGGATCGTTTCATCAAACCATTTCCATTTTTCATCCGCACTTCGATCATTAAAGCCTGTGTTATAAGGGCCCGGGTTGATAGTTGCAACTTGTACACCAAACACTGCCAGCTCTTTTTGCAATGTCTTTGCAATACCTTCGATCGTATGCTTTGTTGCTGTATACGGACCGACATAAGGAGTACCTGACAGGCCTGCAACGGAGCTTAGGAAAACAATTTTTCCGCTGCCCTTTTCGACAAGCTTGCGCGCGGCGATCTGAACAGTTTCCAGTGTTGCAAACACATTCACTTCAAACAATGCGCGGAATCGATCCATTGGTACTTCAGCTAAAGGGCCCCCCTCATTAATAGCCGCATTGGCTACAAAGATATCAAAGTCATACTTTTCGATTTGCGCACGGTCGCGGGGATTTAGAATATCCAGTTTAAAAATCTCCATATCAAGACCAAGCTCACGCGCTTCTCTCATTAAACTAGTATGCTGTGAAGTTGTCTCTGTCGTTGCAATTAAGCGGTGCCCCTTTTTTGCCAGACCTATTGCCGTGCCGCGGCCAAGTCCGCTTCCGGCCCCTGTAATGAATATAGTTTTACTCATATTACTTCCTCCTCGCAAATTATGATCTTTGTTCCTCTTCCCGATGCAATCTTCTTAAAACATGCCAAAAAGCGATGAAGCTTACGAGATAATTGAAAGGGGGGATAACCGGGGCTGTTCTATGTATCTCAACGGAGATAGAGGAATTCACATAAGTACTAGCGAAATTGATAATAATGTAAATGGTTTTTATCCTGTTTGCGGTGTAGTTACATTCTACGGAGTGATTTGTTATGGGAGGGAAATTAAAAATGAAGAAGGATCTTTGGAACGACAGTCACCGCCCATGGCCTCTTCCGGATCTGCCATGGACAATGAGACAGACATGGAGCGATTTGTTATTTGCCCATTATCCTATCCAATATGAAATATTACGTAAGAGCGTTCCTGAAGAATTCGATTTAGATACATATGAAGGTATGTGTTGGATCGGAGTTGTACCATTTAGAATGTCAGGTGTCAGGGTAAGGGGGCTGCCGCCTGTTCCGGGAACAGCTGCTTTTCCGGAGCTTAATATCCGTACATATGTCACAGTGGATGGAAAGCCGGGTGTATACTTTTTTAGTTTGGATGCTGCTAATTATCTTGCTGTAATGGGAGCCCGGGCACTCTATCACTTACCATACTGGTTAGCTGATATGAAGATAAGAGATAGAAACAATATAATTGAATTCAATAGTAGAAGGCGAAGTAATCGAGCTATCAAGTTTGGCTGCACCTATCAGCCTGTTTCAGAACCGTTTCGGCCAGATCCCGGTTCTTTTGAAGAATGGATGGCTGAACGTTACTGCTTTTATACTTTACATGCTTCCGGACTGCCGCTCAGGTGTGATATCTTGCACGAACCGTGGACGCTGCAGCGGGCAGAAGCAGACTTCATATATACTACTATGCTATCTGAGCAGGGCATTGCAGTTAAAAATGAAGTGCCTATCTTACATTTTGCCAAAAAGATAGAAGTGCGTGCATGGCCATTAGTTGATCCGGTTACGAATCGTTTACGTATATGAATGAGAGAAACTCCTACTTGCTAAAGCAGGGGTATACATTAGAAGGTGCAGATTCAGGATAAAGCGGGATCTCTAATAACTAAAAAAAGAAATGAAATTATTTTAATAAAACTTCTTGACCAATGATTAGAAGCTTGTTATTATAAGTGAGTCGCTAATTTAAGAAAAAATAACTTAAAAAAGTTATTGACTTTAAAATAAAGAAGTGATAAGATGTAAAAGTTGCTGTCGGAAAACGACGGTGCAACTTTGAAAAAACTTTAAAAAAGTGTTGACGCGAACTTTGGTTGGTGTTAATATATAAGAGTTGCTGCTAAAGAGCGGTAACGAAATGAACTTTGAAAACTG
>DEQA01000194.1 GCA_002359075.1 Planococcaceae bacterium UBA3378 | reverse complement strand
CACGGCGTTGACAGCGGCTATGACGGCTGCCATGACACTTGCCGGCATAACGTGGCCACTTGGCTTTTATACGTTTGCCGCCTCTCTCTTTTCGGTGCTGGTCAACCCGCTTATACTTCTGCCGTTTGCTTTAGGCGGAGGCGGATTACTGCTAAAACATCAAAATAAAAGCATAAAGAAAAAACTTCTGCCAGTCGCTATTCTTCAAATGACACTGCCGCTTGTTGTACAGGCTCAAATCGGTGAGGTAAATTACGCCCCGTTTATTACGCACTGGGAAAAGCAAGCGGCACGTTACCGTGAGCTTGTTGAAAAACGGGCCCAGTATGAAACGGCTATACTTGAGCAGGAAGCCAAGAAAAAGGAGTATGAAGAGCAGCGGGAAAGTCATGTTCAGCTGATGGAATCGGAAAAGGAACGGGTAAAAACGTATAAAGTATTCATTGGAAGCCGTATTGCCGCCATGCCGGTGGAGGAAAGGACATTTGCTCTTCAGGAGGGAATTGAATTTCTCATTTTGAAAGAAAAGGAAATGGCTGCTATAGAGCAGCAAAAGGGAGAAAATCGTGAACGGAAGGGATTATGGCGGACAATTGGTGCCACAATTGATAATACAAAGCTGAATATCCGGAGAAAACAGCTCCAAAAAGAAATAGAGGAAAAGCAGCAGCAGCTTGTTGAGGAAGCGCTCCTATCTGAAGGTACCTTCCTGCAAAACGAGCGGAGAAGTCTTGTAGAACATCGTGTAAATGCCCGGAAACAGCGGGAAAAAGCAATCATTTGGGATGAAAAAGCGGCTATGGCCACCAATCAATCCAAAGAGTTGAAAAACCGTTTGAAATTAGTGAATGAACAAATGAAGCAGCTGCAACATGATTATTACGGCCTTGACTAGATATCTCCGAAAGAAAAGGAGGAAGAAAAACCGGATAGACTGAACATAAAACTAATATGTTGACATACCCGTTGTGGGTACCTTATAGTAGAAGTACGCTGAGTTATACCTGCAAGGGGTACCTTGAATGGGAGCTGAAGGAGGAAGATGAAATGGAAAAGGAAACAAACGAGCAGTTGGATTTAATGAGCCCTCCGCAAGAATCATGCAGAAAAAGCCATCATCCTGAGCATGTTAAAAAAGATTTGACGAGCCGTCTAAACCGCATTGAGGGACAGGTGCGCGGCATTAAAGGAATGGTCGAAAAAGATGTCTACTGCGATGATATCATCACCCAGCTTTCAGCGGTCCAATCGGCTTTAAACAGCGTAGCGAAAGTTCTTTTACAGGGTCATTTGAAAGGGTGCGTCGTGGATCGCCTGTCAGAAGGTGATGAGGAAGTACTAGACGAACTGCTGCTGACCATTCAGAAGTTAATGAGAAAATAGATAGGATTTTCATAAAAAAAGGAGCGATTAACGATGGAAAATGTAACATTTCAAGTAAAAGGTATGTCATGTGGACATTGTGTAAAGGCTGTTGAAGGAGGACTTGGCCAGCTTGAAGGCGTGGAAAAGGTAGCTGTTCAATTAGATGCAGGTACTGTAGAAGTTGCTTATAAAGATGGCGAAGTGACGATTGACCAAATGAAAGAGGCAATTGAAGACCAAGGTTATGATGTAGTGGAATAGGAAAGACGGAGTGCTGGAAAAGCACTCTCTTTTTTAAAAAAAATATACCCGAGGCAGGTATGTGAAGGAGTAGGATGAAGATGAGCAATTCCAGTAAGGAAACGACTCTTCAAATTACAGGCATGACATGTGCAGCTTGTGCCACAAGAATCGAAAAAGGGTTAAACAAGCTTGAAGGCGTAGATGAAGCAAATGTTAATTTAGCGCTCGAAAAGTCTGTGGTGAAATATAATCCGGAAAAAATTTCCGAAAAGGATGTAGAAAAGAAAATTCAGGATTTAGGCTACGATGTGGTAAAGGAAAAAAAGGAATTTACCGTAACAGGCATGACATGTGCAGCCTGTTCGGCAAGGATTGAGAAAGTCCTAAATAAAAAGGAAGGGATTACCGCAGCTAACGTCAATCTTGCTACGGAACACGCGACAATCGAATACAATCCTCTACAGGTGACGACAGCTGATGTGATCCAAGCTATCGAAAAATTAGGCTATGGGGCTCATGTGAAAGAAGATAATCAACAGGCGGCTGATTACCGGGAGCAGGCGATTGAAAAGCAGCAGCAGAAATTGATTGTTTCTGCCATTTTATCATTGCCGCTTCTCTGGACAATGGTCGGGCATTTTTCGTTTACATCGTTTCTGTATGTACCGGATTTCCTGATGAATCCGTGGGTGCAGTTTTTACTTGCAACACCGGTACAATTCATTATAGGGCGCCACTTTTATAGCAGTGCCTATAAAGCATTGCGCAATAAAAGTGCCAATATGGATGTACTTGTTGTCATGGGAACGTCTGCTGCTTACTTCTATAGTTTGTACCAGGCGATTATTTCAACGGGGAACGGTCATCATCCGGATTTGTATTTTGAGACAAGTGCCGTGCTCATTACGCTTATCCTTCTAGGCAAGCTATTTGAAGCCAAGGCAAAAGGGCGTTCCTCTGAAGCGATCAAGAAACTGATGGGTTTGCAGGCGAAAAATGCCACCGTACTGCGGGACGGTCAGGAAATCTCTGTGCCATTGGAACAAGTCATCTTAGGAGATATCGTTCTTGTTAAGCCCGGGGAAAAGATACCGGTCGATGGTGAAGTAAGGGAAGGAAATACAGTAGTTGATGAATCAATGCTGACTGGTGAAAGTATGCCGGTAGATAAAAAAGAAGGAGATCTTGTTTACGGTTCTACTATCAACAAAAATGGATTTATCCGGATGCAGGCAACCAAAGTAGGACACGATACGGCGCTGGCAAGAATTATTAAAGCAGTTGAGGATGCCCAAGGTTCTAAGGCGCCGATCCAACGGCTGGCAGATACAATTTCAGGTGTTTTTGTGCCGATCGTCATTGGGATTGCCATTTTAACATTCATTATTTGGTTTGCTTTTATAACGCCGGGTAACTTTGCCTCCTCGCTGGAAGTATTGATTGCGGTGCTTGTCATTGCTTGTCCTTGCGCACTCGGTCTTGCCACTCCGACATCCATTATGGCAGGTTCCGGTCGGGCAGCAGAGCTGGGTATTTTATTTAAAGGTGGGGAGCACCTGGAAAGTACCCATCATATCGATACAGTTGTGCTCGATAAAACAGGTACAGTGACAAATGGAAAGCCTGTTTTAACAGATGTGATCGTAGCAGAGGGGATCAACGAGGAGGAATTCCTATCCCTTGTTGGTTCAGCGGAAAAACAGTCTGAGCATCCATTGGCAGAAGCAATTGTCCAAGGGGTGGGCGATCGGGATATCCTGCTAGACACAGCAGAAGCATTCGAGGCAATACCGGGCTACGGCATAAGAGCGGTGGTGAAAGGTAATGAGGTATTGGTTGGAACACGCAAGCTTTTATCAGCTAATCAAGTAGACCTTTCATCGATCCTCAACCAAATGGAAAAGCTTGAAACAGAAGGGAAAACCGTCATGGCGGCAAGCATTAACGGCCGTTATGCAGGCATGATTGCCGTAGCGGATACGATCAAGGAAACATCTAAACAGGCGATCCGTCGATTACAGGAAATGAAGATCGATGTAATTATGCTGACGGGTGATAATGAAAGAACAGCACAGGCAATAGCTAGCCAAGTAGGCATTCGTCATTTTATCGCAGAAGTACTGCCGGAAGAGAAATCAGCGGAAGTGAAAAAGCTGCAGGATTCCGGTAAAAAAGTAGCAATGGTAGGAGACGGCATTAATGATGCGCCGGCACTTGCTGTAGCTGATATCGGTATGGCGATTGGTACAGGAACGGATATTGCTATGGAAGCTGCTGATATTACACTCATCCGCGGAGACTTAAATAGCATAGCAGATGCGATTATTATGAGCAGAAAAACGATGCAAAATATTAAACAAAACTTATTCTGGGCCTTTGCCTATAATACAGTAGGAATTCCCATTGCCGCAGCAGGCTTCCTTGCTCCTTGGGTAGCAGGTGCTGCTATGGCATTCAGTTCCGTATCTGTCGTGTTAAACGCACTGCGGCTGCAGCGTGTAAAAATTAAATAAAAGAAAGCCAGTACCACAGCGGTGCTGGCTTTCTGTTTTTATGGAGAGTTAAGAAATTCTATAACTACTTAGCCACCCTCTTGAGGGTGAGCAGTTGAATCCATTCCAAGCAAAAGAGAAAAACACGAAGGGGAGGCAGAAACAAACAAACGCACGAAACCTTCTGAATCGGTTAATAAAATATCAGGACGATGTCCCTGTGTTTCTGCCCCACCCAGAACTGCCTTTTGGTAATAATCCAGCAGAACGAGGTATCCGTTCCATAAAACTACAACAAAAAATAGGCGGATCATTTCGTAGTGAATATGGAGCAGATCATTGTCTGCGTTTCAAAAGTGTGTTTAGCACGCTAAAAAAACAAAAGAAATCCATTTTTCATTCCTTACAGACATTCATGGAAACAGGAACAATGGATGTAGATACGCCATCTATTCAGAGGTAATAAATAGAAGTAATTACCTCTTTTTTTATGTTTTTAGAAAAGGTACATTCATTCTTAGATTAGAAAAAGCACATGGAGCGAAGAGGCGGTGACTCCAGCGGGAAAAGCGAGAAAGCCGAGACCCCGCAGGAGTGTAACGACGAGGAGGCTTGGCCTCGCCCGCGGAAAGCTTCCGCCCGAAGTGGAATGTGCAATCTAGAAGACAAAATTTTTTATAGAGACTGAGTAGTTAAGAAATTCTTAAGAAATCAAGTGGCCAAATATTAATTATTTCTGTCTATTCTAAAATAGAGATTCAAAATAGGAGGCAGATGTATGAAAAAATGGCTGTTTTTCATATTTTCTTTAACGGTTATTGGATTTTTTATTTATCAAGATATTGAATTTGCTGAAGTTTCCCGGATAGAAGTGGCTGTAGGAAATGATGATCTTCATAAAGGAGAGCTGCTTTTAGTCAACAGTGATTTTCCGGTAAGTGAACAAGGAATGCCAAGTGATATCGTCATGCTGGAAGACTACAAATCCATGGTACCCGGGCTTCGCATATCGGATCCTTCCATACGCATTTCTAGAAACCTGCTCCAGAACCTGGGCCTTATGATAAAAGAGGCACAAAAGGATGGTGTCGACCACTTCATGATTAACAGCGCCTACAGAAATTTGGATACCCAGGCGCAGCTTTATAAGGAAATGGGACCGGAGTATGCACTGCCGGCAGGCTACAGCGAGCATAATTTAGGGCTCTCGGTTGATATTGGTTCTGCTGAAGGGCCGATGGATACGGCACCGGAGGGCAGATGGCTTGAGCAAAACGCCTGGAAATACGGATTTATTTTGCGGTATCCAGAGAATAAGCGGGAAGTGACGGGCATTCAATATGAGCCGTGGCATTTCCGCTTTGTCGGCCTTCCTCATAGTGCGGTCATGCATAAGGAAAATTGGGTATTGGAAGAATACTTAGCCTATCTACAAGAACATCGGCAATACAAAACAAACATACAGGGGATAAAATACGAAATTACCTATTACGAAATGAAAGAAGGGCTGGCTGTAGCCGTCATACCGGAACAGCCGTACCACATATCCGGCGATAATATGTCAGGGGTCATTGTGACGGTGGAACAATAGAGAATGCGATCCTTCTTCTAGATGAGGAAGAGAGGGGATTCCAGTCTATTAAGCTAGAAGCAAACATTCGTAAATACTATAAAAAAGGACTATGATTGTTGAAAAGTACATGAAAGAAGGAAGAACAATGAAGAATCTCATCGGTATTTCTCAACATAGGAAGCCTGCTGATTTTATCCTTAGAAATGCACGGGTGGCAGATGTATTTTCCCTGGCATGGAGGACGGCTGATATCGTTGTGGCAGAAGGCAAAATAGTAGCGATTGATTCACACGGCCGGTACCAAGCCGAGCAGGAGGAGGATGCGGCAGGACGATATGTTATTCCGGGATTGATGGATGCACATATCCATATTGAATCATCCATGCTGACGCCTGAGCAGTTCAGCCGGATTTTACTGCCGCATGGTGTTACTTCCGTTGTAACAGATCCCCATGAGATTGCCAATGTAGCGGGCGGTGCAGGGCTCCGTTATATGCTGGATGCGGCAAAGGAAGCGGAATTGGATATTTATTATATGCTGCCGTCCAGTGTGCCTGCAACCGCTTTTGAACATGCGGGTGCCGTAATGAAGGCGGAAGATTTGGCTCCTTTTATAGTTGAGGACCGAGTACTGGGTATTGCGGAAGTGATGGATTTTCCGGCAGTACTGGCAGGGCAGGAAGACATGCTTGAAAAAATACAGCTTGGGCATAACCGCGAAATGATTATAGACGGACACGGGGCAGGTCTGTCGCCGTCTCAAATTACAGGTTACCGGGCTGCAGGAATTCATACAGATCATGAATGCATCAGCGCTGAGGAAGCATTGGATCGTGTGGAACAAGGGATGTATGTACTGATTCGGGAAGGCTCGGCTGCCAAAAACCTAAAGGATGTGCTGCCGGCTGTTACCCCTCACAATGCACGCCGCTTTGCCTTTTGTACGGATGATAAGCACTTAGATGAAATTATTCAGGAGGGGACGATTAATCATGCAGTAGCACTGGCGATAAAAGAAGGAATGGAGCCGCTTCTGGCTATTCAGCTCGCCACATTGAATGCTGCACAATGTTATCGCCTATACGAACAAGGGGCTCTTGCACCCGGATACGTAGCGGATTTTGTCATGTTAGAAGAACTGGAAACGATGAAGCCTGCTGCCGTTTGGAAGAAGGGACAGAAGGTTGCTGAGGCAGGCGTGATGCTGACAAAGAGCCCGGCTCGTGTAAAGGTTCCAGACCGCATTTTGCAATCTGTGCGCTTACCGGAATTAACTGCTGCGGATTTGGCCCTTTCGATGAAAGGAACAAAAGCAAATATTATTGAAGTCATACCAAACCAAATTATAACGAAGAAACTGCAGGCGGATGTAGATGTAATAGATGGATATTTTAAGCCGTGTATCAAGAAAGATTTCTTGAAAATCGCGGTCTTTGAGCGCCATCATCTTCTTCATACTAAAAGTGTGGCTATCGTCCACGGACTGGGGTTGCAGGCGGGGGCAATTGCTACTACTGTCGCGCATGATTCGCATAATGCTATCGTTGTTGGTACAAATGATGAGGATATGCTTGTTGCATTACTTACGCTCGAACAGATCAATGGAGGCCTTGTTGTCGTCAAGGCTGGTGAAGTGCTCGCACAGATGTCGCTGCCTGTGGGGGGAATTATGACAAATAGTGAGGCCCAGCAAGCCGAACAGCAGCTGCAGGAAGTACATAAAGCTCTGCATATCATTCATCCGACATGCCATTTCCATTTATTTTTAACGCTCTCTTTTTTAAGCTTACCTGTGATCCCCGCATTAAAGCTGACAGATACAGGATTATTTGATGTGGAAGCGTTCCGGCATATTCCGATTGATGCCTCTTTATAATAAGAAATAAAACCAGATGGAGTGTATAGTACTCCGTCTGGTTTTTTGCTATGAAGAATATTATAAAATATCGTTGTTTATATAAGCTGGATTAAGGATATCAAGCAGCTAATGAATAAGGTATTTGTACCTGTCACGCTGCTAGTACTTGAAAGGGAAAAGGTTAAAGCCGTCACATCATACGGCGAAGTCTTTATAGCCAATCTTGTATCCGTCCCAAGCCTGCAGCGAGCGCACATGTTTTAGGGAAGTATCTAATGCAAGAAATCACACATTAAATGTCGAGCTCCCATCTTTCTTTTTCATCCTGCTTCATCTTTTCTTCCACT
>DEQA01000099.1:24571-26171 GCA_002359075.1 Planococcaceae bacterium UBA3378 | reverse complement strand
GCTCTTGAAAAAACTCAGCTAACTCCTTATAAAAATCAGTCGATTGCGGCTTTATCAGGGGGAGAATCGCAGCGTGCTTGGATTGCAATGGCATTAGCTCAAAAGCCGCAAATATTATTATTAGATGAACCGACGACATATTTAGATATTGCGCATCAACATGAGGTGCTGGAGCTAGTACGTGAACTCAACCGGGAAACAGGCATGACGGTCGTCATGGTGCTCCATGATCTAAATCAGGCTTCTAGCTATAGTGACCGGATTGTTGTTGTAAAAGATGGATGTCGTGCTCAAATTGGTACGCCCGAGGAAGTGATGACAGAGCAGATGATACAATCCATTTATAAAATGGAGGCTGAGATCCAGCATGTCACGTGGGATACAGCGCCACGGATACAATTAAAAAATACAGTTAAATGTTAGGAGTTTCAAGTATGCAAAAAGCAATTGATATGGAACAAATCAGAAAAGATTATGAAGGGTTTATTCAAGGAAGAAAAAGTTTTATACTGAGCTTTGTAGACGCAGAGGGAAAACCGTTTAGTAGTTCGGCAGCTTTCGTCCGGGTGAATGGTAAGTTTTATGTTTATGTTAGTCGGATTGCCGAGCATTATCAGTTGCTAGAACAATCTGAAGTTGTGGATGTATTATGTGTAGCAGATCAAGGTGAGACACAGAATCATTTTGCGACAGAGCGTGCTCGCTGGCAATGTACGCCTGCTATTTTAGGAAATGAAGGGCATGAAGAAATATTTGCCGCATTCGATGAGGTACATAGCGCAAACATGATGAAACTGCTGCGTACACTTGATTTTTCGTTATTTGAGTTAACACCGTTAAAAGGGCGCTATGTTGTAGGGTTTGGAAAAGCGTTCGATATTGATTTTGAGAAAGATACATTAACACATGTAGTAATTGATAAAAAATAGGCTGCCCAAGAGCGATTTCAAACTGCAAGCAAAACTCGGTAATTCCAAGTTTGTCTGCAGTTTTTTAGTTAAAGAAAAATAGGAGAAGTAAACATCCTTCAATGAAGAGTCAAAAATAAAGGTATTTTCATGAAAGGGAGCGGAACAGTGTGACGTGTGTACCTACTATAAAAGACTTTACTTTTCACCTGCAACAGGAAATTACTAAAATAATAAACAATGACGTGATCGGCTTCTATCTTCATGGTTCAGCAGCGATAGGAGGATTTAACCCAAGCGCCAGTGATATAGATGTAGTAGTCGTTACAAATAATCCTATAACAGGAAGAACAAAAAGGGCGTTAGCCAGTTTCTTTCTAAAGTTCTCCAATTCGCCGTTTCCGATAGAAATCAGCTTTCTGCATAAAGATCAAGTAAAGCAATGGCAGCATCCCTGTCCGTTTGATTTTCATTACAGTGAGTGCTGGAGAGAGCGATATGAAAATGATTTATTGAATGGAACAGACCACTTTTTGAATGAGAAAGTTTTGTTTGATAATGATTTAGCAGCTCATATCACGATTCTCCATCATAAAGGTATTTGTATTAGCGGCAGACCGATTGCAGAAGTGTTTCCAACGGTTCCACCGGAGGATTATTTATCGGCGATTCTAGGAGATTTTAAGGACTGC
>DEQA01000099.1:17649-24471 GCA_002359075.1 Planococcaceae bacterium UBA3378 | reverse complement strand
GCCGGAGAATGGGGAATTTCCACGTTTCCTGAAGAAATAGGCGGTACGATTAGAAAAGTGGTGGACTGTTATGAGAAGGGGAGGGATCTTCCTCTTTTTGAAAAAGAGGAACTGTTAGTAGTAAAAAATTATATTTTGCACAATGTTCAAACACATGTGCAATAAAAGGGGGCTGCCTGTTTTCAGGTGCCCCTTTATTTAGTGATCGTTATTTTTTAAATGATTTCAGTCTTTCATAAATACCGGCCATGCGTTTTTCTTCGCCTGCAATAACAGGTTTATAAAATTCTGTACCAACAAGCTCATCAGGCAAGTACTGCTGATCGACCCAGCCGCCGAACGTACCAAGCGGGGTGTCATGCGGATATTGATAGCCTGTATGGCCAAGTGCGCTGGCTCCGGCATAATGTCCATCTTTTAAGTGATTCGGAATATCGCCTGTCTTCCCTTCGTTGATCATACGGATTGCCGCATCCAGAGCTTTATAGGCGGAATTGGATTTATCGCTCAGGCACATTTCTACAACGGCTGTTGCAAGCGGAATGCGGGCTTCCGGCATACCGAGGCGTACGGCCGCATCAGTTGCAGCGGTGACGTGGGCCCCAACAGCTGGATTGGCCAGTCCGATATCTTCATACGCCATGACTAGCAATCGTCTGCAGACAGCTACTAAATCCCCGCCTTCAAGCAGGTGAGCAAGATAATATAGTGCTGCATTGACATCGCTGCCGCGCACCGACTTTTGCAGGGCGGAAAGAAGATTGTAAAAATGGGATCCCCCTTTATCTCCGTATACCCCGATTCGTTTGGCGAGTGCTTCAATTGCCGTATCGCTGAAAACTGTCGTACCGTCCACTTCATCTGAGGCATAATAGACGGATTCAAGCAATGTCAGCGCCTTTCTTGCATCCCCGCCTGCTGCTTCTGCAATGCGTGTAAGCTGCTCAGGTGTTGCTTGAATAACATAGCTGCCGAGACCGCGCTCTCTATTGGATAACGCATTGTGTAGCAGTTCGGTAATATCCTCGACTGTAAGCCGTGCCAGTTGGACGATTTCCCCGCACCTTGACCGGATCGCAGGGTTTACGTCATGGAATGGATTTTCTGTTGTGGCACCAAGAAGGACGATGGAGCCGTTTTCGACATGGGGTAAAAGTGTATCCTGCTGTAGTTTATTGAACCGATGGATTTCATCCAAAAACAGCAGCACTTTTCCTGCCATCCGGGCTTCCATGACAATCTGTTCAATGTCCTTTTTTCCGGCGTGCGTTGCGTTCAGCGCAAAAAACGGCAGACTGCTTGTACCGGCGATGGCATTGGCGATAGATGTTTTCCCGATGCCCGGTGGACCATATAATAGCATGGAAGGGACATGCCCCTTCTGAATCATTTGATAAAGCGGTGTATCAGGACCGATTACATGCTTTTGGCCGACAATTTCATCCAGATTCCGCGGCCTCATTTTATAAGCAAGAGGTTCATTATGCATGGAATCACTCCTCTTTTTAAAAAATAGTTTACATATATTATAGAATTTGCGAGCACGAAAACCAACTGTTGTGAGAGCGAAAGCTAAAATGGAGTATTTTTGATAAGAATAGAGGGAAATATGTTATACTTAAACAATACATGAATGAGAATAATTGAGGTGTTAGGATGAAAATTTCAACAAAAGGCCGTTATGGATTAACGATTATGATTGAATTGGCAAAACATTATGGCGAGGGACCTATCCCTCTTCGTCAAATTGCAGCGGAAAAAGAATTATCGGAGGCTTATTTGGAACAGCTTGTATCACCCCTTCGTAATGCCGGGCTAGTGAAAAGTGTGCGCGGAGCTTATGGTGGGTACATGCTGGCAAACATCCCCGCAGAAATTACGGCGGCTGATGTCATCCGCGTTTTGGAAGGGCCGATCCAGCCGGTAGAGGGAATCGAAAATGAGGAAGCGCCGCAGCGTGAGCTATGGGTGCGTATCCGTGATGCAGTGAAGAACGTATTGGATACGACAACATTAGAAGACTTAGCCAAATATACAGACAATACTGTCCATGATGGGTATATGTTCTACATTTAAGGAACGGGTTAAAGGAGTTTTACTAAAAATGAATACAATTTATCTTGACCATGCGGCAACTACGCCAATGGCAAAAGAAGTCATTGTGCGTATGACAGAAGCGATGGAACACCAGTATGGGAACGCTTCGAGTATACATGCCGCAGGTCGCGAGGCACGTAAATATTTGGATGAGGCACGTGCTGCCCTGGCACAGTCCATTCATGCACAAACAAGTGAAATAATTTTAACAAGTGGCGGGACAGAGGCTGACAATATGGCCATTTTCGGAACAGCCTACGGGCGCAGATCAGAAGGAAACCATATTATCACGACTCAAGTGGAGCACCATGCAGTCCTGCATGCCTGCGAAAAGCTTGAAAAAGAAGGGTTTGCTGTTACATATCTGCCTGTTGATGAAACAGGGCGCGTACGTGTAGAAGATGTGGCAGCCTCTCTTCGGGATGATACGATTCTTGTGACAATTATGTATGGAAATAACGAGGTCGGCACTATTCAGCCGATTGCAGAGATCGGTATGCTGCTAAAAGACCATCAGGCGTCCTTCCATACGGATGCTGTCCAGGCGTATGGTATTGAACACCTTGATGTGGTATCGCTCGGCGTCGATTTATTAAGTGTATCAGCCCATAAAATCAACGGTCCAAAAGGGATCGGCTTTTTATTTGCTCGTCAAGGAGTGAAACTGGAGAGCCTTTTATATGGTGGGTCGCAGGAGAAGAAACGCCGGGCAGGGACAGAAAATGTTCCAGCGGTGATCGGCTTTGCAGCAGCAGTCCAAAAGGCGGCTGAAGCACGAGAAGCAAACCGCCGAAAATATAAAGAATTTAAGCAATTGCTAATCAAACAATTTGACGAAGCCGAAATTTCGTATAAAGTAAATGGTACACTAGGCGAAGCTTTGCCGCATGTACTGAATGTGTCTTTTCCTGGCACGAATGTCGAGTCGTTTTTAGTAAACTTGGATATGGAGGGTGTCCTTGTCTCGAGTGGATCGGCCTGCACAGCTGGATCCATAGACCCTTCTCACGTACTCGTCGCCTTGTTCGGCGAGGGGGCTGAAGAAATTCGGAGCTCCATTCGTTTTAGCTTTGGTATAGGCTTGACGGAAGAAGACATAGAGGAGGCTGGCAAGCGTACAGCTGCAATTGTCAAACGTCTAGTAAAAAATAAGTAAAATAAAGACTTCGCGCCTTTTACGCGGTTTGTCTAAACGAAAAGGTGAATTAAACATGGTAGAAACAAGAGATCCTTCACAAATTCGTGTCGTTGTCGGCATGTCAGGAGGGGTAGATTCATCTGTTGCTGCGTATTTACTAAAACAGCAGGGATATGATGTAATCGGGATTTTTATGAAAAATTGGGATGATACAGATGAAAACGGTGTATGTACAGCAACTGAGGATTATGAAGATGTCATTGCTGTATGTAACCAGATCGGCATCCCTTATTATGCGGTAAATTTTGAAAAGCAATACTGGGATAAAGTATTTACGTACTTCCTGGAAGAATATAAAGCAGGCCGGACACCGAATCCGGACGTTATGTGTAATAAAGAAATCAAATTCAAGGCATTTCTTGAGCACGCGATGAACCTTGGTGCAGACTATTTGGCAACCGGCCACTATGCACGGGTGGAAGAGCGTGACGGAGAGATTGTTATGCTGCGTGGTGTCGATAATAATAAGGACCAAACGTACTTCTTAAACCAGCTGTCACAGGAGCAGCTAAAGCATGTCATGTTCCCGATCGGCAATATCGAAAAATCCAAAGTTCGTGAAATTGCGGCAGAGGCTGGACTGGCAACAGCGAAGAAGAAAGATTCAACAGGGATCTGCTTCATTGGCGAACGCAATTTCAAGGAGTTTTTGAGTCAGTATTTACCCGCTCAGCCTGGTAATATGGAAACATTTGATGGAGAAGTAAAGGGCCGTCATGATGGGCTGATGTACTATACACTCGGTCAGCGCCATGGTCTAGGTATCGGTGGGGACGGGGAGCCTTGGTTTGTCCTTGGAAAAGACTTGGAGCGTAATGTCCTGTATGTGGGACAAGGATTCCACCACGAAAAATTATACTCAGATGCTTTGACAGCAGTAAAACTGGGCTTTACATCCAACGAACCGAAACCACAAAAATTCAGCTGTACAGCGAAATTCCGTTACCGTCAGGCCGATTCTCCGGTTGATGTGGAGATACGTGAAGACGGCACAGCACTGATTACATTTGCTGAGCCGCAGCGTGCCATTACACCGGGACAGGCTGTTGTCCTGTATGATGGGGACGTTTGCCTGGGCGGCGGTACAATTGATGAAGTGATTAAAAACAATGAAAAATTAACGTATGTAGGATAATGGATGGGCGGCTGCGGTCGCCTTTCTTTATGAGGTGAATATGATGGTGGATTACAACGAAATAGGAATTAAGGCATTTCAGGAAAAAAGATATGAGGATGCTGCACAGGCATTTAATGATGCGATTGAACAAAATCCGGATGATGCAGTAGGGTATATAAATTTTGGTAACCTGCTTGCGACGCTGAATGATGTGGAGAGGGCAGAGCGCTTCTTCCAGAAAGCTATTACAGTGGACGAAAAGGCGGCGACTGCCTATTACGGGCTGGCCAATCTATATTATAATGCCGAGCGTTTTGTGGAAGCAGCTAAGCTGTATCAAAAATCAATTGAGCATGGGATTGAGGGAGCGGACGCTTACTTCATGCTTGCGAAAAGCTTTGAGCGGGAAGGGAACCAGTCACTGGCTCTTCCTTATATGCAGCGGGCGGCGGAGCTGGCACCAGAGGACTTGGAAATACGCTTGTCATACGGTATTCTGCTTTGTACACTTGAAATGTTTGAACATGCAAAGCCGGAGCTGGAGCATGTCATCGAGCATGATGACAACAATGCAGATGCCCATTATAATCTCGGTGTCCTGTATGCTGTTTCTACTGATCAAATAGACGATGCAAAAAAACATTTAAAACAAGCCTATACAATAGCGCCGGAGTTTGACCAGGCACGCTATATTTATGACATGCTTTGTCAACGGCAAAATTAATAGAATGAAACTGTTTGTATGAAAAAGCCGGCTCGAAAGAAGAGAAATTATTGAGCAGCCTACAACAACTATAGATCAACCTTATAAGAGGATGACTGGAAGCATTTGCGTTCCGGTCATCCTTTTTTGTATAAAACACGTCTTTACAATTCCTTAACAATTAAACAGACGCAATAGTGCGTCAATTAGTTGGGGTGAAAAGGGAGTTGGGAATTGAAGGCTTATCCTATTTTATAAAAAGGCGCTGTATAAGGCTTGCGAGTTCCATGTTAAAAGTGGAAGAGAAGCCATTTGGTAATTTGCATTGCATTTGTTAATATTCTGGCTTTTTTGTAGTATTACATAATTGTAAAGTTTGTATCATAAAGGTTGAAATCAATACCTTTTCTTTTAAGATATTGTTATGGTAATAGCAGAAGAAAAAGCAATTATCTATATTTTTAAGTAGACGGAGGCAATTCCATGTTTAGTTCAAAAAAGCAAGATCCTTTCTTCTCGGCACTTCATAAAATTGCTGAAAATGTGCGTGAGGGAATTCACTATGCCAATGATTCCCGCATTACATCGGTGACGGATTTAAAAGAAGTCAGTATCAAAATGAAAGAATATGAAACTGCTGGGGACAAATTAATACATGAACTAATTGTCATGTTAAATAAATCATTTATGACACCAATCGAGCGTGAGGATATTCTGTCACTTGCGATCCGTATGGATGATATTTTAGACGGAACGGAAGGATGTATCGCTCATTTTGAAATGATTTCATTAACGGAAGTCGATCAGTCAATGCGTGATTTCATGGGATATATCACGAAATCAACAGATGAAATTGTAAAGGCAATGGATCTCCTAAATAAAAAGGATTTGGTCGGCATGCGCCAGCACGCAATCCTTGTAAAAGACTATGAGCGTCAATGTGATGAGGTGCTGCGTTCATCCATCAAGCAGTTATTCCTGAATGAGAAGGATCCTATCCGCCTGATTAAATTTAAAGATGTATATGAGCAATTGGAGGAAATTGCTGATGACTGTCAAAATGTCGCAAATACGATTGAAACAATCATTATGCGTAACGCCTGATTAGTAGGAGATTTGAAGTATGAATACAATATTACTCATTACCATTTTAGTAGTTATCTTTGCACTGGCATTTGACTTCATCAATGGTTTCCACGATACGGCCAATGCTATTGCAACTTCTGTATCAACACGCGCCTTAAAACCTCGTGTAGCTGTCCTTATGGCAGCTACTATGAATTTTGTCGGAGCTCTAACATTCGTAGGGGTAGCAAAAGCAATCGCGAGTGATATTGTTGACCCGTTTTCGTTAAACACCTTTGAGGGAGATGTGACAGGCTCTGTTGTCATCCTGGCAGCACTTTGCTCAGCTATTACTTGGAATTTGCTGACGTGGTATTACGGAATCCCTTCTAGCTCGTCTCATACATTAATCGGTTCGATTGCAGGTGCAGCAAGTGGGGCTGCAGGATTCGGTATTTTAAATTATGCAGGATTTATAAAGATTTTACAGGCTTTGATCCTGTCGCCATTCATTGCATTGGCCGTTGGTTTTTGTATGATGACGCTATTTAAATTTTTATTCAAGAATATGCCGCTTTATAAAACGAATACAGGTTTTCGTACGATGCAGGTTGGTACAGCTGCACTGCAGGCGTTTACACA
>DEQA01000099.1:0-17548 GCA_002359075.1 Planococcaceae bacterium UBA3378 | reverse complement strand
GATGAAGTACAGGACTGGGTCCGTTTTGCCTGTGCCATGGCGATGGGGCTCGGCACGTCGATAGGAGGCTATAAAATCATTAAAACAGTCGGCGGTAAAATCATGAAAATCCGTCCTATCAATGGAGCGGCAGCCGATTTATCCTCAGCCACTGTTATCTTCGGTGCTACCCTCATCTCACTTCCTGTATCAACAACACATGTTATCTCCTCAGCGATTATGGGCGTAGGGGCTGCACAACGTGTGAAGGGCGTACGATGGGGCGTTGCACGCAAAATGGTGCTCACATGGATTATTACCATACCAATTTCTGCAGTAATGGCAGCAGTCTTCTATTTCATTTTGAATCTGATTTTTAACAGCTGAACAGCGTATGAAAAGCTATTGATATAAGCAGCCCCGTGCATTTGATCGTGCACGGGGCTGCTTTATGCTAATATCTCTCTAGTAAAGAAAATCATAAATAAAGGGCAGCGTTTACAAACGCGGGGAAGCCATTCCTACTGGATATATGGGAGTTGCTATTCAGCAGCTAATTAGCTGTTTGTCATAGCTTCCATCATCTTTTTCTCTATCGCCTTTTGCTCCGTTGCCTGTTTAACTTTTTTGTGCAAATCTTCTGCAATCCGGACCGCGTATTTCCCGTTCAAAATGATGTCCTTTAGATCACTGGCTGTCCTGCAATCCTCCTCTAACTCATTTATGATACAGCCGTATTGAAGGTGGTGGTGAGTATCACTTCCACCGACTACCGGTTTGTGTAAACTTTCAGCAAACCGATAGACCATTTGTGCATTTTCTTCAATCCCTAGAGAATGAAGATCCTTGCCGTTTAAATCAAAAGCGTCCAGCTTATCTAATAATGACCGTTCCAATTCATATAAAGGTGTGCTCGTACGGTATGGGTGGGCCCCTATTATTAATATGTCATAGGGCTTTACCAGCCCCAGCAGTTCAGCAAAAGGAATGAAGTGATCTTTTGAAACATATGGCTCCAGCTGGACTCGTAGTTCCCGTATAATGTTTCGGTCAGCTATGATTAAAATATGCCCAATCTCCCGTATATCCACTTCCATCCCCGGAAAAACCTTTACATCATCGATTAGGTAATAGCCGTTTTCGTATGGGTAAACATCATCTAGCGTATTGTATACATCAAAGAAATTTCGCGTATTGAAATGCTCTGTGAGTGCAAAGCCATCAAGGCCATTTTGCTTTGCTGAAGCAACCATATTTTTAAAATAATCCAGTGAGAATTCTACCTTTTTAGAAAGCTTGCCGTGAGTGTGAAAATCAAAATTCATCTTACATACACATCCTTTTTAATAGTAAACACTTAATGTAAAGCTGATACCGATATAAAAAATGGAGAACACGATGAATAAATAATCATTTCTGCGGAAGGAAAAGTAAGCCGTTTTCAGCTTTTTTACTTCAAGATTATTTGTAGAATGGCTAAACCCTTTAGTCTCTAATGCTTCAACCGTTGTTCTGGAACGTTTGGCCCCATTTAATATAAGCGGGTAAAACGATAACACTAAAATTTTCATATAATAAATGACCATCCGCCAATAAAACAATCCTGCTTTTTCAGGTGCTTTGCCTCGTAAGCGGTAGGACAAAATCACTTTATGAAACTCTTCTATTAGAGTAGGTAAAATACGATAGCCATAGGAAACACTGAAAGAAACCTGTGCAGGAACACCGAGACGTAATAATGCATCGCTGAATTTTTCAGGGTCCAGGCTTGTAAATACGGCCACACTTGCCAGGGAGATGACAGCAAGCTTAATCGTTAGCCAAAATAATGGCCCGATTGATGCCAGGTCGCCGCCGAAGAAAAGCGAAATAATAAATAATACCGCTATTTCACTCAGTAAACCAACACACAAAATAAATAAAATAAGGTGACTGACACGCGCTAAATAGGTCATCACAAGCATAAAAAGTAAAAAGCTGACTAAAATGACTTCATTATGGATGAACCATGGCACAATGGCGAAAAATAAATACCAAAAAATAAGTGTCCTCGGATCCAGCCTGCCTAAAAATGTGTCACCGCTCCCGTAGGCTGTTTTCAAGAGCTCTCCTTTGACGTATTCAAGTGAAAGCTTATTTGATAAGCTTTTATACATATTCATAAGCTAGATCCTCACCTTCTACGCTGTGAAAATAGGAGCAAAATTCCTCAATCGTGAAGAGCGGTTTAGGCAACCCAAGTTTCAAGCTGAGCTCTATTATTTGAGGGATAACTAAACCGGCTTTTTGCAATAACAGTTCATCGCCGAAAATATCATGTTTATTGCCATCAGCAATAATTTCACCGTTATGCATCACGATAATCCGTGTTGCCCATTCTGCTACAAGCTGCATATCATGTGTAGCGATAATGACGGTTTTGACGTGCTCCTTTAATGTTTCAAGCATATGGACAACATGTTTTTTTGTAGCGATATCCAAATTAGCGGTCGGTTCATCCAGCAGAATGATATGAGGCTGCATAGCGGCCGCAATAGCCAAAGAGACCCTTCTTTTTTGCCCGCCGCTTAACAGCCTTGCATCCCGTTCCTTCAGCTCGGAAAGGTTGAAATCATGTAAAATGGCTTCCACTGTTTCTTCGTAGTTCGGCACTTTTCTCGCCTTTAAAAAAAGTTCAATCTCTCTTTTGACAGAGTCCTCAATAAACATTTCATCAGGATTTTGGTATACATAGGATACGTATTTTCCTAATTTCTCGGGTGATGCACTTGTTGCTTGATGGTCAAGAATGGTGACTTCTCCATAGGTCGGTTTAACGATGCCGGCAATTAATTTGATCAATGAGGATTTTCCAGCCCCATTATTGCCAACTATCGCAATACGCTCTCCTTCGTAAAAGGATGTATCGATATTGTGTAATACCTGCTTTTTTTGTCTTCTTAAATCCTGAAATTGCAGAGATGCTTTTTCAAACTGGATAATAGGGTTTGCTTTCGTTTTTTCTATTTGTCCGTTACCTGCATCAGACAGCGGCATGGCCTTTGGAAAATCACAAAAATATTCTATACCTTCTGACAGGGTAATAGGGAGTCCGTCATGACGATAGCCGTTTTGTTGCATCTTATTGGCTGCCTGGGTAATCTGCGGAGGATAAATACCGTGACATACTAATTCGTCCACTTTAGATAAGGCCGTCTTCACAGGTTCTTTCCATAAAACTTGCCCCCGGTCCATCAATACAACGGAATGACAGTAGTCTGCAATGAATTCTGTATGATGTTCGATCACGATAATGGTCATGCCAAGCTCTTCATTTAGTTTTTTCAGCACTTTATATACTTCTTCTGCATGCTGAGGGTCTAACTGGGCAACAGGCTCATCTACAATCAGGACTTTCGGTTTCATCGAAAGAACTGCAGCAATGGCTAGTAAATGCTTTTGCCCGCCGCTTAGCTGCCAAATGAATTCATTAGCGATCGCAGTAAGTCCTGTTACTTCCAGCGCCCATAAACCCCTTTCTTTATAGTCTTTCAAACCGAAATTTAAAGGGGCAAAGGATGCATCGTCTATAACGGTTGGGCGCATAATTTGATTTTCAAAATCCTGGTATACATAGCCAATATCTTTTGACAATTGTGCAACGGAATATTTAGCTGTTTCGCGGTCTTCGAGCTGTACCTTTCCTTCAAAATCACCTACATAAAATTGAGGGATAAGACCATTAAATGTTTTGCACAGTGTTGATTTGCCCGACCCGTTACCACCAATAATGGCTACAAATTCTCCTTCATCAATGAAAAGATTGGCATGATGTAATACTTTTTCTTCAGCACCCGGATAAGTGAAGGAGACATCTTTTACTTGTATAATCGGCTTAACCAAGGTTTTTTAGCTCCTTTGCATTGCTCTTAGATTTAGAGCGCATCGCCGCCAATACAATGACCGAGGCAAGTGCTGCTACTGAAATCGGTACCCATATAAACCAGCTGCCGATCGTTTCCAAAAATTCAGGCTCCCATTCACCAAATGCCCACTCCGATTCGGATAGGAATTCGGATAAGAACGCTACAGCTGCCAGAACTACTGAAATGACGACTAATTTAGGTGTAACAATTTGTCCTAAAGAATACTGCATCTTATTATTCCGGGGTTTCATCCCTAATAACGGCTCGATTTTTCCGTATAAACGAGGTACTAGATACAAAGTTGGCAGTAAAGCAAATAAAATGCCGGAGAATAACAGATCATTTAATAATGCAACACCTTCAATTACAATAATACTTTCGGCCAGTCCTGACACTGCTTCTAACTCTTCCACACCAATCCATACTTTACCGATATCTACAATAGCCCCTAATACATGATGGACCAGTAGACCTGCCAGCACACCGAACGTTACTTGCTTTCGGTTCAACGGATTACGGACTAAAATGCCGGCTATAAACATTCCTAACGAGAAGGTAATGAATTTTTCTACTTCCCCAATACCGCCAAATTGACCAAGCATGAGTTCACCAAATATTATTTCCCCGAGGGCAGCCCCAATAGCAGCATAGAGCGGATGGAACAAAATACATAACGTTAAGGGAATAAAAGCAAAGTACTCCACCGATAGCTCGATAACCCCTAATTGTATAGAGGGAATGAGCTCGGTAAACATGTTCGATAATCCATAAAGTGACATGGATAAAATGAAAACCATCATTTTTTGTGACTGGGTCAATTGATACGGCTTTTGAATTGACATTTCTTTTACCTCCTATAGTTGATAACTACAGTATAGGTATATACTGTAAATTCTGTATGAATAAGATGAAAAGATAATGTAAATAATTTTTCCTGATTATTTATATTGAAAAATATTTTTCAAAAAATGATAAACGTGTTATAAATAAAATACAGACGGGAGGCGCAACATGAATCCAACACTTTTTACTGATCATCATTTAACACCAAATGAAAAGAAAATTGCAGATTATATTTCTAAAAGCGGTGGGAGGGTATTAACGTATACGGAAGATGAAATTGCTAAAGCGCTGAAAATAAGCAATGCGACCGTCTCTAGATTTTGGCGGAAAATCGGTTTTAAAAACTTTAAAGATTATAAAAATACATATAAGAAGAACATGGATATCACACCTGCAAACAAGCTGGAAAATATAATGGAGCAAATCGATTCATCAACGGTTTGGGCACAGATGATGACAACAAGTATGAAGCATCTGGAAATAACATTGGCTCATTTTAATGAAGATGGTTTTCACGCAGTAGTCCAGACTATCAGCAAGGCAGAAACAGTTTATATTTACAGTCCGGGACCGACAGAAGGCTTAGCCAACTTATTGAACTATCGTTTATCGCGCTTTGGAGTGAATCTGAAAATTTTGCCTAAAAGCGGGCATGAGATTTATGAATCGTTAGTGCATTTTTCAAGTGATGATGTGTTATTTATGTTTGGTTTTGTGAAGCTGCATCCAGAGTCACAGGTGCTGCTCGACCATACAAAAAAGCTGGGAATGAAATCGATTGTGCTGACAGATTGCCTCGTATCAGATTTCAATACGCAATGTGACCATTTACTTTTTGCAAGCCGGGGAGAGCTTTGGGAATTTCATTCGATGATCGCTCCAACCTTTGTCATAGAAAATATTATTATCGCCGTAGGGAAAGAAACGGCTGAACAATCAATGAAAAAGCTTGAGAGGCTGGATGCGATCCGAAAAGAATACAAAGATATATTACCAAGGTGAGTTTTCTTAAGTGTGGGAATATGGAAGCTGAGGGAGCACACTACAGAGGAAATTTCCTTTAGGAGCTGCACATGACAAAATAGCCAAAAGCCTTATACGACATAACGTAAAATAAGTGTCATGGAGAGAATGTATGAAGTGCAGCACCTTGTCGCTTATTTTTATGTAAGTTGGATGTCAAAGTCACCGAATAGCCGTTTTAACTGTTTAAAAATCTTCCTATAATATGCTGGTTTCCTCAGTGTTCAGTGTTTGCTAAAAAAGGACTTATGAAGCTGCGCAATGCTGGAATGATGTATGCGGGCTTATATATTCAGCTTTTATGTATGGAACTGACTAAAAAAATATAAAGTATTTAAAACAGCATAACCAGTACAGCAGCATATACTACAGGCGTAACACCTCACTGAAAGTATGAAAAGGAGTTTGAGTACTCAAGCTCCTTTTTCTATTACCGGAGAATAAATTCCACTGCTTCGGGAAGCAGTGCTGAGAAGTCCTCAGGGAAAAAGTGTCCCAGCCCTTCTTTGACGATAAGTTTACAGTCTACATAATTTGCCTCCAGGAGACTAATAAGTTTAAGGGTATTTTGATAAAAGGGGTCCTGGTCGCCAATAATGATACATCCTTTGAGGTTTGAATGATTATTTTCTTTTAGCAGTGCCCCTAACACGGCTACATCTTTAATCGCTGGCATAACAGCTATAAAGCCTTTGATATCCTGCGGCGCGTTACGAAGGCTGAATTCAATTGATAGTTTACCGCCTTGTGAAGCTCCGCCAACGATAATTGATTTAGGTTGGAAATTCCCTTTAAATTCTTTATAGGCTTGTTCAAGTTCGTTAATGGCGGTCTCTTCGTCGTCCCAGCAATACGTATTGTAACCGAAGATTTGAGAAGATTGGGGAAATCCAAGTAAATAGGGGTCTTCTCCTGTTTCATTTAACCAGTAAGGAGCAGAATCCTTTACGTTCGTACCTCTCGCATGCATCGAAAAGAGACCGATGTCTGAGCGGGAGCTGCCGTAGATAAACAATTCGGGAGACGCACTTTTTTTCTGACTATAAAAGATATCTTCACATGTTTCCACGACTTCCTTAAATTCGTTATGTGGCTGGATATGCTGTAAATCTGGATCAGCCGTTAAAATAGCCGGGTTCCACCAGATTCCATTTTTTAATCCTTCCTTTAGGGCAGCAACTGCTTTATCGTTGTTCCCTTGGGTAGCATAAACGCAAGCTTCCCAAAAGAAAATTTTGTCCAATCTTTCAGGAAACTCGATTTTTATCCTATGGACGTGGAGTAGGGCATCCTTCATATTGCCTTTTGCAAATAAGGAAAAAAGCTCTTTTTGCCGGGCAACAAATTTTCTCTCAGACATACAGCACCTCTTTTCAAAAATCATACCATATATTACCTTTAGAGTGGCAGAGATAATAAAAGAACCTAGTTCAACGTTTGTTACAAAAAAGAGGCTACTTCCACTAACCGGGGTCTTCACCATAAGTCGGGGATGACAAGCCAGGATGAGTACGAGTTGATTGGAAAGGCAGCCAGAACGGAAACGGTGATTAGCCACTAATTGATAAACATTACTTTAACAGAAAGCAAAATGTTTCTTTCAATGCAACGAAAAAATGCCCAGAGATTTTTCAGAAAAATCTCTGGGCGCTGCAGCTTTCTTAAGAATTTATGCGGTTATTTAATATCCTTCGTCCACTCTTTCACTTTATCCTGATTTTCTTCTATCCATTTTTCAGCAGCCTCTTCCGGAGAAGTGCCCTCGTTAATATCAAGCATTACCTGCTCCATATCTTCAGTCGTCCAGTAGAAGGCATCGAGCACTTTATGAGCTTCCGGTTTATCCTTTTTCAAGTCTTTACGGGCAAAGGTATTAATGGATTCTTCGCCTCCGAATACGCCTTCCGGATCATCTAAATATTTTAGATCGTAGGAAGCAAATTTCCAGTGCGGAGACCAGCCGGTAACAACGATTTCTTCTTCATTGGCAATGGCCTGGCTTAAAGCAACAGCCATCGCTCCTGAAGAAGAGGGAAGAAGCTCCCAGTTTGCCAGGTTTGGATATGTTTCCAATGCCTTTTCCGCTGCACTCATAATGCCTGCACCCGGTTCAATTCCTGTAATCGTAGAAGAAGCTTCATTGCTTAAATCAGCAATTGATGATACATCCATATATGTTGGCACGACAAGGCCGATTTTCGCTCCATCCAAGTTTGCTCCTAAATGGTCCATTGCTGCACCATATTCATCAAATTGCGCACCATGCGTACTAGGCAGCCAGCCGGATACCATCGCATCCGCCTGACCATTTGATACAGCCTCCCACATAACGGCGTTATCTAACGGAGTCAGCGTGACATCATAGCCGATATCCTCGAGCACTTTTCCAATTACATGTGTAGAAGCTACTTCTGAATCCCATTCCACATAGGCAAGATTGATATCTCCTAGATCCTCCTTATCGGCTGACTCTTTTTTATCGTCTCCACAGGCACTTAATAAAAGAGCTGCACCTAAAGCGGCTGCTCCTAATGTAAAATTTGATTTTTTAAACATACATCCCACTCCTATTTGTTTTGTTTATGAAAGCTTTGTGTTAAACGATCGACGATGATCGCAAAAATAACTAAACTTAGGCCTGCAACAAAACCATTACCGACCTGTGCCCGTTGCAGCGCAGAAAGTACTTCACGGCCTAGCCCCGGCGCACCGATCATAGAGGCGATAACGACCATTGATAATGACAGCAGCACTGTTTGGTTGATCCCTGCCATAATAGTGGATTTAGCAATCGGCAGTTCCACTTTTACGAGCTTTTGCACTCCTGTACTTCCGTAAGAATCAGCTGCCTCGATTAAATCTCTTGGCACCTGCTGTATGCCGAGGTTTGTAAAACGAACAGTAGGGGGCAGGGCAAAGATAACAGAGGCAAAAACCCCAGGTACGACACCAATACCGAAGAAGGCAACAGCCGGAATTAAATAAACAAATCCGGGCATCGTCTGCATAAAGTCAAGAATCGGTTTAGCGATATTTTCTACAGTTTTACTTTTCGACATTAAAATACCTATTGGAATGCCGAGGATAATGGCGATCACACTGGAGAACAGAACCAAGGTAAAGGTGTTCATTAAATGTGTCCATAAGCCCTGATTGTAGATGAATAGCAACCCTATGAGTGAAAAGAGAGCTAAACCAAATCTTTTCCCCGTAACGAAGAAGGCTAAAACTGCCACAATCAAAATAAACAGAACAGGCGGAATGAATAAGAGACCATCCGTAATGGAATTCATCAGGTCTTTGCCGCCTCCCTGGATTAATTTAAAGAATCCAGAGAATGTATCTGTCAGCCAGTCCATTCCATTTTCTACCCACGATGAAACCGGAAGCTTCGGTAAATTATCTAAGAAATTACTCATCTATGTTCACCCCCTCTTGTGTGGAAGAGGAGAGTGCTTCAAGCACGACGCCACGTATTAAAATGCCTCGTAATCGCTGGTTCTCTACAACAGCAATCGGTGTTGGACTGTCAGACATAGTAGACAGTAAATCTTGTAGTAATGTAGTAGGTTCTACTGTTGGCATATCTGTACGAACATAAGAGGTAATCGATGACATGCCTTCTTTCGCTGCCTTTAATGCATCATCTGCTGTAATATAGCCGAGGAACTGCTTTTGCCGGTTTGTTGCCAACAGTACACTTACTTCTTCTTCACGCATCCGCTGCAGGGCTACTTTCGGTCCATCGTGCTCTGAGTTGATCGTAATAGGGCGTACCATGGCATTTTCAGCAGTTAATACTTTCGAACGATCCACATCCTCAAGGAATGTTTGAATATAATGGTTGGCAGGGTTTGTGAGAATTTCTTCACCCGTACCGATCTGCATAATTTGACCGTCTTTCATAATGGCAATCCGGTCACCAATACGCAGGGCTTCGTTTAGATCATGGGTAATAAAAACGATCGTCTTCTTGACGTTTGCTTGAAGCTCCAATAATTCATCTTGCATATCTTTACGAATAAGTGGATCAAGAGCGGAAAAGGCTTCATCCATTAGGAGGATTTCGGGATCGTTGGCAAGCGCTCTCGCTAATCCAACCCGCTGCTGCATACCTCCGGATAATTGGTTGGGGTATTGATCTTTATATACTAGGAGACCTGCGTTTTGCAAAGCCTGTTCTGCTTTTTCAATTCGCTGTTCCTTTGACATGCCACGGATTTCTAATCCATATTCGGTATTTTCCAGGATTGTACGATGGGGAAAGAGCGCGAAGTTTTGAAAAACCATACTCATTTTTTGCCGGCGAACTTGCTGCAATTCCTGTTTTTTCGCCTTCGTAATATCTATATCATCAATATAGATGTTCCCGCTTGTTGGTGTAATCAAACGGTTTAATAAACGGATCAATGTTGATTTCCCGCTTCCGGACAGTCCCATAATGACGAAAATTTCGCCTTCCTTAACAGTAAAATCGGCGTCATATACACCAACTGTTGCGCCCGTTTCTTGTAAAATACTCGTTTTAGTTTTCTGCTGTTCGACCAGCTTCAGCGCTTTTTGCTGGTTGCGTCCGAAAATTTTAGTAACGTGTTCTACACGTATTTTTTCCTTCATTTTCTCACTTCCTCATTTAAATCAATTCATCTCTCTTTTATTCTATAGAAGAAAAAGTAACAACTTTATGTTATCAAAGAGTTGTTACTTGTGTCAAATGTAGCAGGAAGTTTTTCACTGGTAAAAATAGAAAAAAGCCTAAACAAAGCAGAAGAACCTGCTGTTTAGACTTTAATTCTGTTTAAAGTTTTAAAAACTGTTCGGCTTTAATAAGGCAGTCATCATCGCCGATGAAATAAATAACATTGCCTGGATGCAACGCGGCATAAGGGCCAGGAGATAAGAGAAGATCGCTGCCTTTACGAATGGCGATAATCGTTGCTCCTGTATGCTGCCAGAAGTTGATTTCGCTGACCGTTTTATCAAGATAAGGACATGCTTCAGTAATTTCCAGCTGATAAGGAATAAAGGGATTGATCGCCTTAAATCGGCTTGTTCTGTTCACCAGCTCGCTTACTAGGTCATGCAGGTTCGCAAGCTCTGCTTCCTGATGCTCCAATATGCCCTGGATATTAAGCTGAAGATCCCGAATCGATTGAACCCCTTCATTCTGATGAACAAATTTTACTGCATTTTCATACGAGGTGATGACAACTCCGCTTCCTTTTGTTGCTTCTACAATTTCCAGATCTTGCAGCATCGCAATCGCCCGTCTCGCTGTTTCCGCAGAAACACCATATTGAGAGGCGATGATTGAGCGGGCATATATTTTTTCACCGGTCACATATTTCTTTTCCACAATTTTTGCTGCGATATCCTCGGCGATAATTTGGTACTTTGGTTTCTTGATTTGCATAAAATCTCTCCGTTAATAATTAGTAAAGGTCGATGTTTTTGCACAGGTTGAAATGCGTGCAAGTAAGGATCACTACTTTCACCATACTTCTAGGAGCAGAACATTTCAAGTATTGCCTTCGTAAAAATGTGATGAACAGGTGAGGGGGAAGAAAGCGGCATAGGATCAGTTAGTAAAGACAGGGTACTATGACGCTTGATAATTACTTGCCTCACTAATCTATTGGATACCTATTGTATCTGAACGTGACGGAGCTCCGTTATTCTCTAACAATGGTCTATGTATTTATCTTTCTATTTCTAACTATAAAATTGTGGTTTGCGCAGGCTGTCACGTTAATTATGGGTGACTATATAAAGACTCTCGGTTTACAAGTTTTACGGAAGGCGGAAGAGGAAAGTCTACGTCGTTAATTTTTAAGCAAATTTGTTATAGAGAAATAAAAAACTAGCGGAATGAAAGTATCCCGCTAGTTTCGTATTATTTTATCGCAATACCTTCTCCTGCTTCTGTAGTTTCAAATTCTTTCTCTGATTTTGAAACAATGATACAAGCAACACCGTTACCGATTATGTTTGTAACCGCACGTGCTTCCGACATGAAGCGGTCGACACCGATTAATAGGGCGATTCCTTCGACCGGCACCATTGGGAAGGCAGCAAGTGTTGCAGCCAATGTGATGAAACCGGAACCTGTTACACCGGCAGCACCTTTGGATGTAATCATTAAAATACCGAGAAGTGTAATAATTTCAATCCATGATAAGTCAACACCATATGCCTGAGCAATAAATAATGCTGCCATAGACAAGTAGATGGAAGTGCCATCAAGGTTGAAGGAATAACCGGTCGGCACGACGAGGCCTACTACTTGCTTCGAACAGCCTAACCCTTCTAATTTACGCATCAGAGACGGCAGCGCCGATTCCGAAGAGGATGTACCGACTACCAGGAAAATTTCTTCTTTAATATAACCGATAAACTTCAGAATATTAAAGCCGAAGTAACGGGCGATCAATCCTAATACAATGACAATAAATAAGAACATTGTTAAATACACGGCAAACATTAATAAACCTAATGATTTTAAAGAACCCAAGCCGAAGTTACCGATTGTGTAAGCCATCGCACCGAATGCTCCGATTGGAGAAACTTTCATAACGATTCCGACGATTTTAAAGAAAATTTCTGATACTTGCTCAAAGAACGTGATGACAGGCTTGGACTTTTCACCAAGCATTGCTGCTGCTACTCCAAATAGAATAGCTGAGAAGAGAATAGGCAGTAAGTCGCCGTTTGCCAGAGAGCCGACAAAGTTTTCAGGGATGATATTATAAAGGAAGCCCGTCAGACCTGCCTGAGAGTTTTCCTCCGCAGCTTGTGTATACTTGGAAATATCTGCGTCCGCTGCTGTAGACGTGTCGATTCCGGAACCTGCATTCACTAATAGGGCGATGCTAATACCGATTGCCAGGGCAATTGTCGAGACAATTTCGAAATATAGAAGTGCTTTTCCTCCAATTTTCCCAAGTTTTTTCATATCCCCCATGCCGCCAATGCCAATAACAACAGTTAAGAAGATAATTGGTCCGATTAGCATTTTGATCAATTTAATGAACATGTCGGCCAAGATTTTTAAGCTTGTACCGAATTCCGGCCAGATTGCCCCGACAATAATACCGAGAATAATAGCAAGGACTACTTGGACCGTTAAATTTTTAAGCCACTTCATATGTCTATACCCCTTCGTATTGTTTTGAATTTTCTATTTTGTTATCGCTTTCATAAAACTATCATAGCGCAATGTTTTCTGAATAAAAGATTTAGTTTTTAAAAAACATAACGTTTATTTTGTTCAATAACGGGTCTTTTTTTAAGAAATGTTGATATATAAGCTTTAGTTCTGTTATGTAACGCAATTTATATATGATATTTTGTTATAATACAAGAGTTGTTTTATATAAAAAAACTACACTTTTCGATAAAAAGCGTAGTTTTGTTCATTTTGTTTAATTGCTTCTGTTCACTTCTTCTATTAATAATTGATAATATGAATCATTGATTTCCTTTTTGTACATCTCATAAATTGGGGCAACCTTTTCTTTCCAGGCATTTTTTAGTTCTGTTGAAAGCGGGGTAAGTGTGACATTTGGCAAAGAGGCGAGCTCCTGCTGCCCGGTCTTGTTCATTGCAATACTTGTTTCGAACTGCCAATCACTCATTTCCTGAAGAGCCTCTAAAATAGGCTGCTGTAGCTCGGGATCCAGACTGTTCCAAAAAGGCTTGTTTATCATAACGGCATAGCCCATAATACCATGATTTGAAAGGGTAATATGCTTTTCATATTTATGGAAGCCTTTTGTATAGAGATTGGAAATTGTGTTTTCCTGGGCTTGTATATGTTTTTTTTCAATTTCGTTATACACATCGTCAAATGTTGTCGTAATGGGTGTAGACCCTAACAGTGAAAATTGCTTGCTGATGAGTTCACTTGCCATGACGCGGACACGAAGTGATTGGAAATCTTCAACATTCTGCACGGGATAATCATTTGAAGCGATTTGCTTAAAGCCATTGCTCCAAAAATCAAGCCCTTTTATGTTCAGGGTGTCCAATTCGGCCAAGAGTTGATCTTTTAGCGGACCTGTTAATACGTTTTTTAGCTGTTCATCCGTCTCAATGATAAACGGGAGGTCAAGCACCTGCCAGGAAGGCAAATAGGATGTCATTTTAGAAAAGGTAGGAGCAATCATCTGGATTTCATTATGCTGCAATGCTTCGAATTCATTATCATCATTATATAAAATGCCGTTCGGATATACTTGGACGATTACACGCCCATTCGTCTTTTCTTTGACTAATTCGGCAAATTTAATAGCGGCGCGTCCTTTAGGTGTGTTTTCTGCTACTACATGACTAAAATGAATAATTATTTGATCATCAAGTCCATTTTGCTCATCATCATACGGAAGGGAAGCTATATCGCCAAGATTCTGCTTATAGCCAAAAAAGGAGAGGAGCAGAACAAGAGTTAGAAAGGCACCGGCAAAAAAATATTTCATCATATATCACCATATTTTCGACTTATTTATTAGAGTATAACGTGCATCGAGATAGAAAAAAAGGAGAGAGAACGATGCGAAGATTAAAAATGAATACAAAAATACTTCTTATGACCTTCTTCATCATCGCTTTTTCTTTTTTCATTGGTGGCGTTTTTGTGATCGGTAATCTATTAAGTGAGCAGGAGGAGGATTATGGCCAGCGGGCGATGCTTGTAGCCAGAACGGTTTCCAATATGCCCGAATTAGCAAATCAGCTGATGAATGAGCACGAGCAAGAGGCAATTCAAACAGTTAATCAGATTGTAGAGGAAATCCGGATTATCAATAAGGCAGAATATATTGTTGTACTCAATATGGACAGGATCAAGTATTCCCACCCATCACCTGCTGAATTAGGAAAAAAAAGTGCTTCGGAAGATATAAATGCAGCGTTTAGTGAACATTATTACATTTCAAGGGCACAAGGGGAAATTGGCAGAATGATCCGGGCGTTTGTCCCTGTTTTAAATGAAGAGAAAAAGCAGATCGGTGTAGTAGTTGTCGGCTATCCTATGCCGACGTTAGGGAAACTCTTTCATGATTATGCACCGGAAATGATCGTTACCATTTTATTTTCTATATTGTTTAGTATGTGGGGAGCGCTCATGTTAGGGCACCATATAAAAAAGCAGATGTTTGGGCTGGAGCCTGAGGAAATCTCTCAAATGTACGTAGAAAGACAGGAGACGTTCAATGCGATGCATGAAGGAATTATCGCTGTTGATAATGAAATGAATATTACGATTTTTAATCAAAAGGCGGGCTTTATTCTTGGAGTAGAAGGGGAAAATGCCCGCTATATAGGAAGGAAAATCTACGAGGTACTCCCTGATACAAGGCTGCCGGAAATTGTAGAAAGCGGTAAGCCGATTTATAATCAGGAGATTTATATTAATCGGCGCAGTATTATGAGTACAAGAATTCCGATTCAAATAAAGGGTAAAAATGTAGGGGCTGTTGCTATTTTTAAGGATTTAACAGAGGTCAAGCAGCTTGCAGAGGAATTAACAGGTGTACGGGCTTTTGTGCAGGCGCTTCGTGTGCAGACGCATGAGCATAAAAATAAGCTTCATACGATTACCGGTCTTCTGCAGCTTGGCCATATGAAGCAGGCTCTTGAATATTTAAAAGAAGTGCAGGCGGATGAAGCATCGCTCATTCGATTTTTGAATGAGCGGTTTAAAAACGAGAATGTATCTGGGCTGCTGCTTAGTAAGGTAGGGCGCGGCAAGGAGCTTGGCATTACAGTAGAAATAGATAAAGAAAGCCAATTTACGCGCTTTCCTAAATTTTTGGATCAGCACGATTTTGTTGTATTGTTCGGTAATTTAATTGAAAATGCCTTTGAAGCGTTGCAAGGAGTCGCAAGAAGTGAAAAACTCATTACGATCTCAGTAGATGAGCATGATGAGTTGCTGGCTATTTTAGTAACGGATAATGGCTGCGGGATGAGCGGGGAAGTGAAGGAGCGTATGTTTGAAAACGGTTATTCCACAAAGGCAAAGGATAACAGAGGCATCGGGCTGTACTTGATAGATGAGATAGTAAAAAAAGGGCGGGGTACGATTGAGGTAACAAGTGAAGAAGGGAAGGGAACAAGCTTTTTAGTATTATTTGAATTAGGAGATGAACAAAATGAAGGCTATAAAAATACTGCTGGTAGAAGATGATCCTATGGTCAGGGAGGTTAACCGTCAATTTATAGAGCGGATGGAAGGGTTTGAGATTGTCGGAACGGCAGCAAACGGGATAATTGGTTTTCAAAAAATCAAGGAGCTAAAGCCCGATGTAGTATTAATGGATATTTTCATGCCGGAGCAGGACGGACTGGAGACACTGCGTCAAATACGCGGGGAAATGATAAATGTAGATGTTATTTCTGTTACAGCGGCGAATGATATGGCGACCATTCAAAATATTCTTCATTTAGGTGTATATGATTATATTATGAAGCCGTTTACTTTTGAGCGGATGCAGCAAACATTGGAAAGCTATCGCCAATATAAGAAGAAAACAGAAAGTACAGAAGATATCACCCAGCAGGAGTTGGATGTGCTGATCCGAAAAGGGAAGACAGAAGAGAAAACAAAAATACTGCCGGAGCTGGAACTGGAATTGCCGAAAGGTTTCAATCGTTCTACACTCGATAAAGTGCTGGCTTACCTGAAACAATGCCAAGACGGAGCATCGGCTGATGAAGTGGCTGCCTCTATTGGCGTCGCGCGCGTTACGGCAAGACGCTACTTGGATTTCATGGAAAAGCGGCAGCTTATAAAGGTGGATGTGCAGTACGGCAGTGTAGGGCGGCCGGTAAATCAGTATTTTATCCCTCATTAATCTTTCTGTTAAATAGCGATAACCAAGGCGGAAAAGATCATCGTTACATAAACAAAAGGATTGCCAGGGCATATCGCTCTAACAATCCTTTTTTTTGCAGTGGGATACAACGTCTTGATAGCGCAGGTCCCCACCGAAAATATCCAGCGCACTCCCAATCGTTACATGCAGTTTCCCCTGCCCAAGCTGCTCGAATCTTTTTAAATCTTCAAGAGAACGAACACCGCCTGCATAAGTGGTAGGAATAGTCGTCCAGTTCGCTAAATCCACGACCAGCTCTTCCTGCATGCCACTGCGTTTGCCTTCTACATCCACTGCATGGATCAACAGTTCATCACAGTACTGCTCGATCAGACGGATGGAATCGGCATTTACTTCAAAATTGCTGAATGTCGTCCATTTATCTGTCATAACAAACCATTTACCGTTTTGCTTACGGCAGCTTAAATCGATGACCAGCTTCTTTTTCCCAACTGTCTGGACAAGCTTCTCAAGGCGTGACATATCGAGTGCACCGTCATGAAAAATATAGGATGTAACGATTACGTGGGATGCCCCCGCATCCAGGTAGCGGCTGGCATTTTGTGCGGTAATCCCACCGCCGATTTGTAAGCCTTCAGGATATGTATGCAGAGCGGAGAGGGCCGACTGTTCATTGCCCGGTCCAAGCATAATGACATGGCCGCCCGTGAGCCCGTCGTTTGAAAACATCGATGCATAATAAGAGGCGTCATGTTCAGAAGTGAAGTTTTCGACAACAGCTGTATCTTGATGACCGAGTGTGCTGCCGATGATTTGCTTGACCTTTCCATCGTGAAGGTCAATGCAAGGACGAAATTGCATGTGTTACCACCTCTTTTGTCATATTATTCTGTTTCTATCATAGCACGCGTGAACCTCACCCACCAAATTAAAAATTTGAAAGGTGCATCTATTGACTTAGAT
>DEQA01000184.1:3123-4287 GCA_002359075.1 Planococcaceae bacterium UBA3378 | reverse complement strand
TGCTATTCCCGTAGGAGTCTCGCTGCTTCCGCTACAACCCGCTAGTATGTCATTTTTTATAAGACTTTATCTAAAAAGCACGCTTTCTACCAACTAATATTTGCTAATCAACAGATGTAATAATTTTATTAACAATTTTCCAATAAATTGTTTGGAAAATAAAAAACAGGGTATGAGGAAGGTGGAAGACTCTTTATAAAATGAAGGGAATGATGTTGACATGATGAAATGGTATCATACGGTGTTGGCAGGAGCAGGTGTGGTATTTGGGATTGCAACAGGAGCCTTCATCTACGCGAACTTTATTTCTACATTTTAGGAAAGAGGACAAGCCTATATGCCGGCTTGTCTTTTTTCTTTTTAGCCTATATTAAACATTATAGCATTGTACATAAGCCGTATTTGAGCAGTAAAGAAGCCTGCCTGTTGAAGAAAATCTCCCCAAACAGACGGGCTCACTACCCAGAATGATTACACAGGACTGACCCCGTGCTTGCGCTCTGTGAATGTCAGTTCTTTCGATTTGTAGGCATCTAACCGCAGCTCAAGCGTTTCGCGCAGCTCATTCGGCTCGATTACATCATCAATAATTAATTCAGATGCTAAACGATACACATCAATTTCCTTCCGGTATTCTTCACGCTGCCGTTCGATAAATGCCGCCTGTTCCTCTTTCGGTAAGGCAGCAATTTTGTTGGCATATACAGCGTTAACAGCAGCTTCCGCTCCCATTACGGCAATTTGTGCGCCAGTTAATGCAATGCATACATCCGGTTCAAATGCCGGGCCAGCCATTGCATAAAGACCTGCACCATATGCCTTTCGGACAATGACCGTAATTTTCGGCACTGTTGCCTCGCTCATCGCAAAGATCATTTTTGCTCCGTGGCGGATGATCCCCATTTTCTCTACTTGCGTTCCGATCATAAATCCTGGTACATCTGCCAGGAAAATGAGCGGGATATGGAACGCATCACATAGACTGATGAATTTCGCCGCTTTGTCCGCGGAATCGTGGAATAATACACCGCCTTTTACGCGCGGTTGATTGGCGATAATGCCGACAGACTGTCCGTTAATTCGTGCAAAACCGGTAATAATTTCAGCTGCAAACAGTTTCTTCACTTCACAGAATGATCCCTCATCAATAATCCGGTCAATCAA
>DEQA01000184.1:0-3056 GCA_002359075.1 Planococcaceae bacterium UBA3378 | reverse complement strand
AGCAGGCAGCTTCGGCTCTTCTACTTTAGGCTTGTGTTTAAAGTTATCCGGGAAGTAGCTGATGTATTGTCTTGCGTAGGCAATTGCTTCTTCCTCCGTCTTTGCCAAAACATCACCGCAGCCTGAAACCGAGCAGTGCATTTTCGCGCCGCCCATTGTTTCTAAATCTACCTTTTCCCCGATGACCATCTCTGCCATCCGCGGCGAGCCAAGATACATTGATGCGTTTCCTTCAACCATAACGACTACATCGCAGAAGGCTGGAATATACGCACCACCTGCTGCTGAAGGACCAAATAATAGGCAAATCTGCGGAATGCGCCCAGATAACTTCACTTGGTTATAAAAAATGCGGCCGGCTCCCCGGCGGCCCGGGAACATTTCTATTTGATCTGTAATACGTGCACCGGCCGAGTCGACTAAATAAAGAAGAGGCACCCCAAGTTTTTCAGCTGTTTCCTGGATACGGATAATTTTTTCAACTGTCCGTTTCCCCCAGGAGCCTGCTTTTACTGTTGAATCATTTGCCATCACACATACAGTTCGTCCGTGAATTTTTCCAATACCCGTGACGACCCCATCAGCCGGCAGATCGCCTGCAAGTACATTGGCAAACGTTCCATCCTCAACCTGCAGCCCTTCATCAAATAGCAGTTCCAGGCGCTCGCGGACAAATAACTTCCCCTGTTCCTTATTCTTTTCGTGATATTTTTCCTGACCGCCCTTTAACACGGTATTTTTCATTTCCTGGTGCTGTTGGTCAGCTGTCAATTTTGTCATTTCTCCCATCCCCCTTTTATTTGCCATTGTAAACCGGTGAGCGTTTTTCCTGAAAAGCCTTCAATCCTTCCAGCCGGTCTTCCGTATGAAGCAATCGGCTATAGGCCAGTGATTCGATCTGCAATCCCGTCGCAATATCCGTCTGCATTCCTTGATTAATCGCTGTTTTTGCCTGAATGAGTGAAAGCGGTGCATTCTTCGCTATATCACGCGCAAGATCAGTCGCCTGCTTTAGTAAATCTGCCGGCTGTACAATATGCTCGATTATGCCGTATTCATATGCTTCTTCAGCTGACAATCGGCGGGCTGTGTAGATTAGCTCCTTGGCTTTTCCCATCCCGATCAGACGAGGAAGACGCTGCGTTCCTCCCGCTCCGGGGATAATGCCTAAAGCAGTCTCTGTCAGGCCGAGCTTTGCTGTACTGCTGGCCATGCGGATATCACAGGCAAGCGCCAGTTCAAGCCCTCCGCCAAATGCAACACCGTTGATCGCTGCAATAACCGGCTGAGCAAGCGATTCGAAATGATTCACTGTTTTCCCGATTAATGCAATGGTCTTTCGGGTTTCTTCCTCATTCATTCCTTTTCGTTCCTTTAAGTCTGCCCCCGCACAAAAAGCCTTTTCTCCATCACCTGTCACAACGACAGCACGGATGGACCGGTCATAATGGATCAGCTCAAGTGCCTCGTTAATTTCATGCAGCATTTGAACGGATAATGCATTGGCAGCCGCAGCACGAGTGAACGTGACAATTGCAATTCCTTCTTGATGCTCTACTGTTACGAAATCCGGCATGATTCTTCCTCCCCTCGTGCAATAGCAGCCAGCTTGGATGATAGTTTTCTACCGATCACCCCTTCTATGGAAAGAGCTGTTTGCTGGATCTTTTTCAGGTCGACGCCTGTTTCAATCCCCATTTCATGCAGCAAATATAATAGATCCTCTGTTGCCACATTGCCTGATGCCCCTTTTGCATACGGACAGCCGCCTAAACCGCCAATCGCACTATCAAACTTTGTAATCCCGTGGCTTAGGCTTGTCATGACATTGGTGAGTGCCGTACCCCGTGTATCATGAAAATGCATTGCCAGCTGCTCTGCCTGAAAATACCGCAGCATTTCACGAAGCAGGGTGTCTACCTGTGTCGGCACACCAACGCCGATTGTATCACCAAGAGATATTTCCGTTATTCCCATCCCGAACAATTTTTCCGCGACATACACTACCTGTTCCGGTTTTGTATAGCCGTCATAAGGACACGAGATAACGGTAGAAATATAGCCCCGTACGGTCTTGCCTGCTGCCAGTGCGCCGTCTACTACTTCCTTAAGAACAGGAAATGTCTCATCGATTGATTTATTAATATTTGATTTGTTATGCCCCTCACTTGCCGACATAAAGACACTCACTTCATCGACACCGGCATCAAGTGCCCGTTCAAGCCCCTTGCTGTTTGGCACAAGCGCAGCATACGTAATATCAGTATGCCGTTTTATCTCCTGCAAAACCTCTACGGCATCTGCCAGCTGGGGAATCCATTTTGGATGAACGAAGCTTGTCACTTCAATATAATTGAGCCCTGTATTGCTTAAACGGTTGATAAACTTAATTTTCTCCTCGGTCGGTATAAATGTCATTTCATTTTGCAGGCCATCACGCGGCCCTACTTCTTTTATTTGTACTTGCTTCGGCAGCTGCATAGACTCACTCCCTTATTCGATTTCGACAAGATCATCGTCTACGTTAATAAAATCACCTTCAGCTGTCATAATCCGTTTTACTGTTCCTGCTTCTTCAGCTGCAATCGGAATCTCCATTTTCATGGATTCCAAAATGACGACGTCCTGTCCGGCTGACACCTGTTCTCCTTCTGTCACCAAAATCTTCCACACCGTTCCTGCCATACTTGCTTTTACTATTGCCATATATTATCCCTCCGCGTAAAATGAAATGTAGAGAAGCGGCACGCAGTAGATGTGATCTCGCCAAAGTTCAATCTTTCGCGCCTCTTCTCGTCTTATTTGCCGACTGTCGATACTTTTGGTAAATAATATTCTTCTACAAATTTTGTTGTAGTAATTCCCGTTAAGAACTGCTCATGTGTTACTGTTTCCAGCAGCATCGGGATGTTTGTTTGGATCCCTTCTACTACATAACCGCGTAATGCATCTGCGAGTCTTGTACAAGCTTCCTCCCGTGTCGCTCCAAATACGACAAGCTTTCCGATCATTGGATCATAAAAAGGAGTGACATCGCTTCCTGTTTCCACTGCCAC
>DEQA01000185.1 GCA_002359075.1 Planococcaceae bacterium UBA3378 | reverse complement strand
TACTTAGTGGAAGAGTAAAAAGGATGGCTTCAGGTAACCTACCCGGAGCCATCTCTTTTATCCTCTAAAAATATTCCGTTTATGCCATTTAAAATAAGGTTTATTTTCTTCTCTCCGATTGACGCGCATTTTAGCATGTATGCCGTATTTTCCGTACTCACTGCTATCGATGTCACCGGAAATATGAATTTTGCCTGAGCCGTCAAAGGCGATATAGCCCTGTTCATATAAAACCTCATGGTTACAGCATAACAACAAGCCGTTATAAATATCGAGCCGCTCTTCATCTGTACTGTCTTTCCAAGGTTTTGCGTGAGTAGCTCTTAGCAGTTCCGGTAAATTAATTTCACAAAGTGCACATTGCTGATGCCAAAGGGGCGACAAGCCTTGTGTGAATTTCTGCATTCCTTGACGCAGCTTCATTTTTGCCTCAGATTCTGTCTCTGCCAGTACAGGAATCAATGTATTGCGTTCTTTGCGCGCAATGGTGCCGATCGCAAATTCCAGCTGCTCCTGTGCTTGTTCATAAATATTCAGATCACTTATTAGCTCAAGCAATTTAAGAGCCAATAGCTCATTGCATGGATAGAGATAGCCCTGATTTCCGTCCCCATCTTCCTGAAAGGCTGAATATTTCACTGGCAGCAATGGTTGGAGTGCCTTCAGATTCTCTTTAATAGAAAGCGGTCTTTCCAGTTCCTCATAGGCTGTTTCCACAGTAAACCCTGCCGTGCTGTCACTCTCTTGATAAGGATTTTTCCCCTCGTAGCAATCCCTTTTGACTAGACTTATCGCCACAATTTCCCCTCTTACATAATGAAAAATGGCGTCTCCGGCTTTTACCTCTTTCATACGCTCCCAAAAGTGTGGTGTTTGTCCGCTTTTATCCTTGATCAGAGACCAAATAACTCCTTTGGCCCTCTCTTCTGCATACGTACGTCCTTGCATGACGATGTAAAAATTCATCTTGTTGTACACCTTTTACTTTTTTAAGATTTTATTATTCTTTACTTTCCAATTTCCTGTCTGAACAAGCTACAAACGTATCTAAAATTTCGCCCTGCTCGCTAATTAGCAGCGCATTCAGTTGGCCTCCATATGCACAACCACCGTCAATACCAATGTATGTACCACAAGGGCTGATCCAAATATCATCTATTTCATGCATATTGCGTGTTGGTGTATGGCCAAAAATACTGATAAGCCCTGTTTTATTATCTTTTTCATAATGATTACGGATCCATAAAAAGTCTTGAGGGCTTGTCTCCTGCCAATCTTCAAGCGATGAATCAAAGCCCGCATGCGCGATCAGAAGATTGCCCTTTTGATAAAAATGGCGGGCATTTCGCAAAAATTCCATTTCTTCTGCAAACTGCGTTTTAAGAATCAGCGCATTTTGTTCAGTTGCTTCCTCATCTAAATCCTTGATAAACGAACGCAGCATTTCTGATCCGCCATTCACTAAAAACGGCGTTGGGTCCTTCATACGTCCATCTATGTAGTACATCAGCATATCTTCATGATTGCCCTTCATTACAATGACCTTTTCAGGGTACTGTTTCTGAAGCTCCATAATACGATGCACCACTTCATATGAATACTCGCCGCGGTCAATCATATCGCCTAAAATGACAAGCTGGCTTTCCTTGTCCCAGTATTTTATTATTTCCTCAAACTGCTTGTACATTCCGTGAATATCACTAACAATAAATAAATTCATAGCAATTCTCCCTGTTCAAATGGTTACATTTATTATACCCTTTTTACTTGCCATTAGAAAACGAAGGAGAATAAAAGATTATTTTCCTATCCCTTTTTATAAAAATTCCTGCCACTCTAACAGAAGGCATTTCCTGCTTTCCGATATTTCTTTCCAGCAAACTGGGCAGAATAAAGATGCTGCACTTTTAAGTTCCTCTATTTTTTAGAGCCGTATTATATTTCGCTTTCATCGTTTGTACTATATTCTCTGTCATTCCTGCGAGAGGAAGATAGCCGTCTGACTTTATCATTTAAAAGATAAAAGCGCTCTTTCGAAAAGAGGAACAAAAAAGAAAAGGCACCTCGCGATACGCTTGGTGCCCTTCATTAATTATTAATATATTTTTCAAAGGTAGCACTGAAATCTTTTTTCACGAAAGCTTCCTTATTTTGAATAAGCCAGTCATGCGAGAATTCAACAATCTGCTCAAAGGAAGCAGCTGGTGTTGATTCGTTATTACCGCCCCGCCCTACAGCTGTAGAAGCAATGGTCAAGCTTTGCTTCGCAGCATCCAATTTATAGGCATTTGACTTCTGTTCAAGCGAAATCGAATGAAGAGCCTTGTACAGGTCTTTAATTTCATCAATATACTTTTTATGGATATCGATAGAAAGAGCTGTGCTGCCGATTGTAAACTTGATTTCTACATCTAGATCAATCGTGCCGGCCGTTTCAAGGAATACGTTATCAATCGTATAATGTTCATAATCATAGCGGCGAAGCAGGCGTTTTTTACTCATCGCACTTGTTCCGTCCACATGGATCAGTCCGTAGTTTGTGAAGCAATACTCATCTGACTTTGTCTTAATTAAAAAGTAAATCTCTTCATCAATTTCATTAAAGATAAAATCATCGGCATCTGTTTTATCAAAATCAGAACGTGGTACCACTACCCCGATATCAGACAAACCCAGTGCGTCCGAAGCAATTTTTTTAAACATATAGCTTCCCTCCTCTAATCATTCAATAAATATACGACAAAAAAGTAAAAAAGTTTCAAATAAATTATAGCAGCAAACAAAAAGAAATTCACTCATCCCAAAATAAGAAAGGGCCTACCCTCGCAGGTAGACCCTTTCCTATCAAAATTTTTTTATTATTACGCGGTATGCCGGTATACTTGCCAGCACAGGCTTATTTTTCTGTCATTCTTTTTTCCAAAGCTTACCTGGCCAGTAAGAAAATTTACCAAACACAGTAATTAACGCTGGCACCAGCAACGGCCGTACAAT
>DEQA01000235.1 GCA_002359075.1 Planococcaceae bacterium UBA3378 | reverse complement strand
AGGCTATTTTAATTCTCTTCCTGCAAAATATGAGCCTGCACTTTTTTGAAATAAAAAGTGCAGGCTTATGCAGGGACGATCGTGCTTTAAAACAAGTAGAGAGAGCGTGTCTGCCATAGCTTACGTTCTTTTTCGAACTTTTCAGCTCCCTCCAAAATGCGGAGAATTACTTCTTAATATTTTACGGTGTCTAGGAGAAAGATAGTTTCTTCTATTCCTTTATCCGTTTTATTCTGTATTGTCTCCTTTACCAATCCAAATCCTAATGCAAAATACCGTTTGATGACCTGTTCAGGAGATTCTTTCGTTAATTCGATGACATGATAAAATGTTGCAAATGGAGTGACAAGCTGCTGATCATCGCTTGTTATTACCCAGTCTTCCATTGCTGCTCCTTTTTCAATGGGGAATGCAAGGGAAATATGCTGAGCGGACATTTGATCTAGCTCAGCTATCGAAGCTTTTGGATCTGTCTGCCCTGTATACAACAGTTCGATTGCATCGCTGGTAATACGGTAAACAGTATAGGAGATCTCATTATCTTTTTCGATAATGGTTTTTACATAGCGATCTGAAAGCCAAAAGGTTTCCTCAGTGAAAGAGGCACCGCCTTCACTTTCTTCAAGATATAATGCCTTCGTTTGATCTTCTTTAAAAAACAGCTGTAAGGATGAAGCGTTTTCAAAGGCGTTCGCATATTCTGCCGCTACCGCGCTCGTTTGCTCCTGCACGATCATGTCTTTAAACTGCTCGGTATTGACCATATTACAAGCAGACAATAAAACCGCTGATAGGAGGAAAATAAGGTATTTCATTCTTTTGCATCCTTTCACTTCATGTATTGGAAGAAAATATGTATGTTAACTTACTATGTATACCTTTTTTAAAGACTATTTAAACATTTGTTTTAAAGATAAGAATATGCATCTATTTGTACGATAGGTATACTTCCTTATTCCATGGATTTTCATACACATTAATAGTCAAGCATTGAGGAAATAGGCGCTAAGATAACATGATTTTGTTGGGGGAAGTTTACAGAAGTTAGGCATTTCTAGGAGGCTGTTGGACAACGAAAAGGGAGATGAAAGCATTTTAGGATATAGCTGATAGTCATATGTACTTTCCATATATAAATGGATATGATTAGAAGCTATAAGCCTAGACGAGGGTATCTCAAGAGAAAAGCGGCATTTCGTTCATCAGCAGGAAGCTGGCTGATTTGACAGAAGGTACAAGTCGGCAAATGGCTGATATAGAAGTATACGATCGTCATTTTAAGCAGATATATCAGTGAAAAGACTGAAACCGTCAGATAGGTGGCAAAACGTTCAAAACCGGCCAGCTTGAATCAGCTGGAGACGAAAACAGAATAGATACTGCAGCAGGCAAGGTTCAATTTTTATCATAATAAAACATCATCTCGGCTAAATTGGCCGAGATGTGTTTGTTAACTAACTACGATGCTCCACAAGGTCTATGGCGCCTAACACAATATGGGCGAGGCCAAAACCAAAAATAGTGTTCGCAATCATTTGATTCGAACCACTCTTTTGCTTTAGGGCATACCCGGTTACAGTGACAGCAGAGCCTAGTATCGCTGGGATTAAGCCTTCACGAATATTCATAAAAGATCCCTCCATCGTTAGTAGTTGTGGTGAAATATCACCATCCTTACTTTGGATTGGTAAGGAGTAAATTATGCAAAGGCATTGCTCGTTTTTCATATCATTACGCTAAAATGTTCAGCACCTTTTCCAATACTTCCGGATTATCGATTATGACAAGATGCAGCTTTCTTCTTGCACGCGTCACATTTTGGAAGAGGAGTTTTGTTTTATGGTATTTTAGCCTTTTTTCCGTATCCTTATAGGACAGCTTGTTTTGGTCATTATAATAAAAGGATTCGTCAATAATAACAGCGACCTCCTCGTAATCCTGCCCAATGACTTCATAAAAGCTGTTCTCTGGCAAATGAGCCGCTGCGGAGTTTGGCGGAACCAAATCCAGCACCTTCCAGCCTTCCTCATGCAAATAATGCAGATAGCTGCCGGCTCCGTCATAGGTTGAAAAATACTGCATGCTAATATTCATATATTTTTGATTCGATGACTGTTTTGCCAAGTCAAATAAATTAGTGATAAATGCCTGTATTTCTTTACTGCAGCGGATTATATTTTTTAATTCATATCGCTTTGGATGCAGCCGCTCCTCAATATAGCCGGGTATGTTGTTTTCCAATTCCTCCGTAGTTAAATATTGCTGCCTGTCAAAGGAGAAAATACATAAAACCGGAATAGTGAGTATTTGATCGAGGAATGAAATGAGCTGCTGTTTATTTAATCGCTGTGCCTCATCAAAAATGATGACATCATATATGCCCCAATCTTGATTATTGGTAAAGGGGGACTCCCCGCCAGGTAATAAGCAATCAATAGACCAGCCGTACTGATTTTTCAATTTTTGCTGGCCGGCATTCAGCTTGCCGCAATGAAAAATCTTTACACCGCGCGATTTCCGGATGTACTCCTTTGCAAGGTCATACAGCAGGAGTGTTTTCCCTGTACCAGGACCGCCTTCAATGGAAACAAACAACGGTATATCGCCAGGTGTCATATCGAGCATTTCCCGCTTGAATGTACTTTGCTGGGCGGTAAGGAAATATTCGTCCTTTAAAAAGGCTTCGGGTGATTCGAATGGTGAAACCAAATAATTAATCGGGTCAAACAGATGATGAAGATTGTCTATTTCCAAAAGCCGCTGTTCCCGCAGCTTATCAATTAATACATGGAATTCCACTTCCTCAATCCGTTCGGAATCGATTAGCATGTAAAGCTTTTCTGTCGATGAAACATAAGTGAAGTGATACAAGTCTACATCGAGAAACTTTAAATAATATTCATTTTGTATTAACTGCTTTGTCATTTTTTCTTCGGTGCTTTTCCGCTTCAGTTCAATATTGATAACGCTGTTTGTACCGATGCGTAGTAAATCAAATTCCTTGCCGATCTGATTAATCATAAATCCGACAAAAAAATTATTGAATATATATGTAAATGGGGTATGGCTTTGCAATGTGTCTACGAGTGACTGTAAATCAGCTAATTCATTCAATCGAATATGCGGGTTTATACCAAAACTGGTTATATACTTTTTAAAGCTCAAATCACCTATATCTGCCTGTGCATTCAACAAAGAGATCAGATTAATTGGTTTCACAGCTTGCTCCCCCTTGTCAGTTAATAAAAAAGTTTTCTGCCTTTCTCTTATATATGTAGTGTTCATTAGTATTCCTTCCTGTTTCTATGTTTATGCCTTGATGAAAATTGAACAAAGATGTCGTTGCTCCACGTATTTGTTTCTTTTATTGTACTGTATAGAGGCTACTTATATATATCCTTAAAAAAGACAGTTTTTCCAAAATGGTTTATTGTATTGTAATAGAAGGGGTGTAACCTTCTTTTTAGAAGAAAAGGCCATGTGAAAATCAATAGCGGGAGGGAAATATATTGTATCCAATCAGAGTAAGAAGCAGTGCGTTAATTGTCAAAGACAAGGCCGTATTATTGATTGAATTTACGGATGAAAACGGTCCACATTATAATCTGCCGGGGGGAGGCGTAGAGGCAGGCGAGACATTAATCGAAGCGGTAAAAAGAGAGGCAAGGGAGGAAGCTGCTGTAGAAATAGCGGTCGGTGAAGTGGCATTTCTTTATGAATATGCCCCGCATCTAACTGAAGAAAAATATGGACCGGTCCATTCGTACACAACAATATTCGAGTGCCGGCTGAAAGAAGGGGAAGTCCCGCAAATGCCTTCTGTACCTGATAAAAACCAGACCGCAGTAAAATGGGTTCAGCTTGATGATTTGCATACAATTATTCTTTATCCGAATATACGCGAACACATTATTGAATACACCCATCATAAACAAACGATTCATCTGCTGGAGGAGCAGTCATTGATGCCGTATTAGTATACATAGGAGGCTTTGCAGTAATGGAAAAACTAAAGATTTTTTCGAAAAATTACAAATACATAGGAACAGCTTCCCGTGATGAAGTGCATCGTGCTGGCTGCTGGCATGAGGTGTTTCACTGCTGGGTATTGGAATGGATAGAGGAAGAATGGTATATATATCTTCAGCTTCGAAGCAAAAGAAAAAAGGATTATCCTGGGCAATTTGATATTACAGCAGCCGGTCATTTATTGGCACATGAAGGAGTGGCAGACGGGATACGTGAATTACAGGAAGAGCTGGGGCTGCAAGCGGCTTTTAGTGACCTGCAACCGCTTGGAGTCATTCCGTATAAAATAGAAAATTCTTCTATCAAGGACTTCGAATTTGCCCATGTATTTTGTTATATAGGAAAAGGCGGGTTTGATCAATTTACTCTTCAGGAAGCGGAATTAGACGGCATTTACCGCCTTCGGTTGCAGCAATTTCTTCAATTAGCAAACGGCATAGTACCGACAGCAGAAGTAGAAGGGTATGAATTAATCCATTCAGAAAAAATATATGACAGAAAAGTTATCACCTTGACTGATATGGAAACGCTCCCTCATAGTTACCGGACTTTTTTCATTGAAAAAATTAATAAATGGTTAGGGAAGTAGCGTAATCGGATCAGAAGAGTAGGGGGAGGGATCGTAAGTATGCCTTTGTTGCTATTGTTGATACTAAGTAACAAGTCACAAAACTGCGTGTCCTTTCCTCTGAAATGAGAACTTTGGAAGAAGAATTGCATCATTGTACGCATTTCACCAAAGTGACCTCCTAAAATTTCCTGTAACACTTTTGCAGCAGCAGGATCCGGTTTATCCGGCTTAATAACATTGATTAATTCCTCTTTGTAATAATACATTTCGTTTCCTCCTTATCCTTTTTACTGAATCATTTCCATAGATTGATACACTTTCATCCTTATTGGTTCACTGCATTTTTATCAAAAATAGTATGGATAAAAAAAGGCTGCCGATGCATCTTTTAAAAATAAAGCGGTTAGAACCAAAGAGGACACCCTCACTTAGTGTGAGGATATAAGGATTTTCATGTAAACTCTTCCGTTCTTTATTGACACGCTTCTTTTCAAAGCTTATATGTCCAAGATTGGACAAGAATTTCCATATCCTTTTTTGGAGGAGGTTTCACTATACAAGTTGAAGGTCAGTTTCAAATGGATGCTGAGACAATAGAAATACATACTGGGAATTCTTCTTTAATATAGCCATTCTTATCAAGGGTTTTTTTTATGTAACTTGTAGATAATAAAGTATCCATGTATGAATGAAAATAACCGTTAGTAGGAAGTGATGCATTGAAACGTAGAACCATTTTTGCTTTGTCAGGCTGCACTTGTTTTATTTTTGTATTTTTCATTGGTTTTCATACGTATGCCGATAAGGGTAGAGAACATTATGAACAAACGGGTGAAGTATTGTGGGATATTGAAACACAGGAAAAGGTTGTAGCGATTACATTTGATGATGGGCCGGATGATATTTATACAAATCAGGTGCTGGATTTATTGGAAGTATACGATGCGAAGGCAACCTTCTTTGTGCTCGGAAAAATTGCGGAAAAACACCCTGAAGTAATACTCCGTCAATATGAAGAGGGACATGAATTAGCAAATCATACGTATTCTCATCCCAAAAAGCCAACATTAAGTCAAATAGAAGAGGAACTGCGTAAGACGAATGGCATTATCTACAGTATAACGGGGTTTAAGCCAACACTTTTCCGGCCGGTCGGAGGGGAATATACGGACGGCATGATTGAAGTGGCTGGAAAGCTTGGATATACCGTCATTTTATGGTCTTGGCATCAGGATACCCAGGATTGGAAAAACCCCGGTGTGAACAAAATAGTGAAAAAAGTGCTGGATGGTACAAAACCGGGAGATGTTATTCTGTTTCATGACGGAGGATCTGATCGTACCCAAACAGTGGAAGCATTAAAGAAGATTTTACCTGAACTAAAAAAGCAGGGATATAAATTTGTCACGATTTCTGAAATGCTCGAAATAAAAAATAGTAAGCAGCATAATGAAGTAAAAGGGAACAGCCGCCACTTTTCTGAATAGAAGAGCAGCGGCTTTATTTCTGCTGAATATCATTTGTACATAGTAACTGGAAAAGTTACCGTCTTAAAAGAAGAAGCCTTTCATCCCTATAACTTTAGAAAAAAGCGCCGCGTCCCTACCTTCTTTCGTGAAACGGTTTATTTTAGGAGCTAAGCAGCGCTGGAACTGCTCATCGCAATATCTTTTATCTTTATGTCTTTGATAGCATAAATCATGCATATAACAACAGGAGTCGACAGCATTTGTGGGTGCACCTGGACCTGAACAGCCAGGGCCGCAGTACCGGTATCCTGGCATACAAAAGCGAAACCCTTTTTGATAGCCGTTATATCTCATCGTTACCACCTCTATTTTGCAATTATTGTAAGTTCATAAGGTACAATATCTTTTTTGATTAAAGGTAAAGGAAGCATTTAGTTCAAGGACGCTCTTTTGAAGGAAGTCTTTTCTAAGGAACCTAGCCTACTAAAAAATCAAAGAATAAATAGGTATATTTCTAAAAAGGCCAGGTGTTTTTAGCAGTTGCGGAAGGAAGGAAAGGAAAGAGGAATGAAGCCTAAAGCAAGGAGGATAGCAGTGTTTGAAATTCTGCCGCAAAATGCCAAACTCAGCCTATGTATTAAATAAGGCCGAAGTGTGTAGCTATTTTTTTAGTCTTTCCATCTCCTTTGATAAATACATAACCTGTTTTTCCAGCTTTTTAAAACGTTCGGGGCTGATTGCTAAATGGGTATTACTATTGTTCGCTCCTTCATTTGTAGCACCCGTCGGCTTTTCGTTTTCTGCCTCCTGGATCGCCTCTGCTTGTAAAACCAAAGAAAACAATCCAATGATTTGGCTGAGCATTGCAATAATGTTTGAAAGAATGGCCAGATCGACAGCAGCAACTTCTTTATTTACTAGAGGTTCAGCCGGATCAGCATTGTTAGTACTGCCTTTTTTAGCCAATGATTCGCCTCTCCTTTATCCTTTTCCATTAGTATATGTTTACATGAGACGAGTGGTTAGGGCTTCGGCATTTGGTTCGTAATAACGGTAGGTAATTGATCAAAATATTTGCTTCTCTGTAGATTCGGTTCATTCATAAAATGACGCATAGGCATCTAGAGACAGACAAAATAAAAGGGGTCTCCAATTAAAGAGACACCCTTTGAAAATTGTTATTTTTATGTGGTGTAATGAAACGGCAGGAGGATATTACTTTAACCCCTGTGCTTCCTTCCATTCCAAGAACTCATCATACGTTAATTGCTTGTCAAGAATAGATCCGTCTTCACGGATTTCAATTACGCGGTTTGCAATTGTCTGGATGAACTGATGGTCATGCGAAGTGAAGAGCATGGCACCTTTATAGCGGATTAAGCCTTCATTTAACGCCTGAATTGATTCAAGGTCCAAGTGGTTTGTCGGCTCATCTAAAATCAATACGTTTGAGTTGGAAAGCATCATTTTAGAAAGCATACAACGCACTTTTTCACCACCGGATAATACAGCTGGTGATTTTTTTACTTCTTCGCCGGAAAACAGCATACGGCCAAGGAATCCACGAAGGAAGCTTTCCGTTTCGTCTTCTGGAGAGTATTGGCGAAGCCATTCCACCAATGTCTTTTCAGCGCCTGTAAAGTATTGCTCATGGTCGTTTTCAAAATAGCTCTGAGAAGTCGTTACACCCCATTTGAATGTACCTGCATCCGCTTCGCGGCGGTCCATTAAAATATCGAAGAGGGCAGTTTTCGCTAATGGAGAACCAAGGAATACAATTTTGTCTTCCTTGTTCATTGAAAAACGGATGTCCTTGAACAATGTTTCCCCGTCAAGAGAGGCAGATAAGCCGTCCACTGTCAGCACATCATTCCCGATTTCACGTCCAATTTGGAAGTTGATGAATGGGTATTTACGGCTTGATGGACGAATATCATCCAGCTCGATTTTTTCGAGCATTTTCTTACGGCTTGTCGCTTGCTTCGATTTAGAAGCGTTGGCAGAGAAGCGCGCCACGAAAGCTTGTAATTCTTTGATCTTCTCTTCTTTTTTCTTGTTTTGGTCCTGCGCCATTTTCAATGCTAATTGGGAAGATTCATACCAGAAGTCATAGTTCCCAACGTACAGCTGGATTTTCCCGAAGTCAAGATCCGCGATATGTGTACATACTTTGTTAAGGAAGTGACGGTCATGGGAAACAACGATGACTGTATTTTCAAAGTTGATCAAAAACTCTTCCAGCCACTGGATTGCTTTTAAATCAAGGTGGTTGGTAGGCTCATCAAGTAATAGAACATCCGGTTTCCCGAATAATGCCTGCGCAAGTAATATTTTAACTTTGTCTGAACCTTCCAAGTCCTTCATTAACATATAATGGAACTCGTCGCCGATTCCAAGACCATTTAAAAGAGTTGCTGCTTCTGATTCAGCTTCCCAACCGTTCAGTTCCGCGAATTCTCCTTCAAGCTCGGCAGCACGCATGCCGTCTTCATCTGAAAAGTCCTCTTTCATGTAAATGGCATCTTTTTCAGTTTTCACTTCATATAGGCGTTTGTTCCCCATGATCACTGTATCCAGTACAGTAAACTCATCATATTCGAAGTGGTTTTGTCGAAGCACGGATAAGCGCTCGTCTTTCCCCATTGATACATGGCCTTCCTGTGCCTCGATATCACCTGCTAAAATTTTTAAGAATGTTGATTTACCGGCACCATTCGCACCGATCAGGCCGTAGCAGTTGCCTGGAGTAAATTTGATGTTTACATCTTCAAATAATTTACGGTCGCCATAGCGAAGACCTACACCACTAACTTGAATCATGGTAGTTCCTCCTTGTTTATCTACTAATTGCTTTAAACGTTTTCTGTTTATTCCACAATACTTTCCATTATAGCATGGCAAGGGAGCGAAATGAAGCAGCAGTGCTGTTTTAAATGTATTTAGACAGTTAGATTTATAAAAAAGTAAAAGGAATTTCAAATAGACGTGTATTTCTAAAGGGGGGAGGGGGTGGGGAATATCAGAATAAAGGAAATAAAAAATGAATGTATTTGATCAGTTATAGGGAGAAAAACAAGGAAGAGAATGTAATCATTTTATCCCTAATTTATTACCTTCTAAAAAATTATAAAAGGGGAGTAAAAAAGATGGCCAGGAAAGTCCAAGAATTGAGAATAGATGATGTGGTTTTTAAGCCAAGTTTAAAAGTTGGTAATTCAAAGGAAATTAAGCCGGTAGAAAAATTAAATTCTGTCTCGATTGATCATGCAAAACAAATTGTTTTTAAGCAGATGGAGAATGAAGGATTAAGACCTAAAACTTTATTAGCTTACAATCAAACCTTCACTAAATACGTTGAATTCTTAAATATTAAAGAAGTTGATGAAATTGATAAAGAAGGTTTTATGCAGTGGCTAGATTCGCTTAATTATCTGGACAAGACAACTAAAGCGAATAGATTTAGGTTTATGTCTGCAATTTTAACGAGGTTTTATGATAA
>DEQA01000289.1:13232-16122 GCA_002359075.1 Planococcaceae bacterium UBA3378 | reverse complement strand
CGCTCCATTGCTTTTACGTTGATTGTCATACAAATCCCTCCAACTATTCTTTCATTTGTAGTATAACGCAAAATGTGCCGCCCATGAGAGCATTCCTTTTTTTCTGAAAATAACGCACCTCACAGGATAAACGTTCGGACAGCCGAATAGGCGGCGTGCAGAAATCTATAGTAAAGAAACCAGTCATTTATGACAAGTATCGTAATTGATGCTGTGGCCTGTATCAAAAAGCAAACCCTCCGCTGATCAACAACGGAGGGTTTTAGTTACTGTGCTACCCAGTGCCCCGGCGAAATTTCTACTAATCGGGCATCTTCTTTATAAAATTGCTTCATGCTCAATTCTTCTTCTGATAATACTTGACGTTTTTTCTGCTTTTCAATGGCCGGATCCGGAATAGGAATGGACTGCAGCAGCATTTTAGTATAAGGGTGTTGCGGATTGCTGTACAGCTCCTCGCTCTCAGCCAATTCTACAATTTTACCGCCGTACATAACGGCCACCCGGTCACTAATATGCTTCACCATGGAAAGATCATGCGCGATAAATAAATAAGTCAGTCCAAGGCGCTGCTGCAAATCCTGCAGCAGCTCCACAACCTGCTTTTGAATCGATACATCGAGCGCTGATAGCGGTTCATCACAAACGATGAAATTCGGCTCAACGGCTAATGCCCTGGCAATCCCAATCCGCTGGCGTTGTCCACCGCTGAATTCGTGCGGATACCGCATTGCATGCTCCTTCTGTAAGCCGACAAGCTCAAGCAGCTCCTCCACACGGGCCCGGCGCGCTTCCCGGCTCTTTGCCAGCTTATGTATATCAAGCGCTTCCCCGATAATATCCAGCACCTTTTTACGCGGGTTTAACGAGGAATACGGATCCTGGAAAATAATCTGCATATGCCGGCGCATCGTTTTCAGCTCCGATTTGGATAATCGTGTGACAGGCACGCCTTTATAAAGGACATCCCCGTCAGTCGGCTGGTGCAGCTGCAGAATCGTTCTGCCTGTCGTCGATTTACCGGAGCCTGATTCTCCTACCAACCCTAAAGTTTCCCCCGGATAAATAGCAAATGACAGATCGTCCACCGCTTTTAACACGTTGCCCTTCCCCAAATCAAAATGTTTTTTTATATGCCGGACTTCTACAAGCGGCGTATTGATATCCATTCCCTCAGGTAAATTCGGCTGCTGTTTAGGTGCTTTTTTTTCATGCAGTTTCGGCAATGCATGTAATAGGCGCTTTGTATAAGGGTGCTTGGCATGCGCAAATATTTCCTCCGTCGTCCCTTCCTCGACGATTTCCCCTTCTTTCATAACAACGACACGGTCACACATTCCCGCCACAACCCCTAGGTCATGTGTAATTAAAATAATGGCTGTGCCAAATTGCTCCTGCATTTGCTTCATTAGACTTAAAATCTGTGCCTGGATCGTTACATCAAGTGCTGTTGTCGGCTCATCTGCAATTAACAGCGATGGGTTACATGCCAGAGCCATTGCGATCATGGCACGTTGCCGCATACCGCCTGAATATTCATGCGGATATTGATTATAGCGCTCCTCGGCATTTTTAATACCGACAAGCTTTAATAGATCGATTGTACGGTTGTACGCCTGCTGTCTTGTCATGTTTTGATGCTTCATCAAGCTTTCGGCAATCTGCTCCCCTATTTTGATCGTAGGGTTTGTGGATGTCATCGGATCCTGGAATATCATGCTGATATCTTTTCCCCGAATCGATTCCATCTCCTTTTCCGATTGCTTCACTAAATCCTTCCCTTGGAAATGAATCGATCCAGACTTTAAAAAGGATGGAGGTGATGGCAAAAGACGCATAATAGAACGCGCCGTTACACTTTTTCCTGAACCCGACTCCCCTACAATGCCGACCGTTTCCCCTTTATTCACATGAAAACTTACACCTTTTACTGCCTCAAACTCGGTTTCACCTGTAATAAAGGAAACCTGCAAATCATTTATCTCAAGAAGACGTTCACTCATACAATTCATCCTTTATCTGAAAAATTATTGACTTCATTACTTTGCTCCTCCATACTATACTATGTTGATAGGAATTATACAATATCATCACAATAAAAGACTCATTGAAAAGGAGGGAGTACCATGAAGACGGCTTTTCTCAGTCGGCATTTCGAGAAAGCAGCAGCTAAAAAAGGCAGCTTCCTAGCTTTACTAGTGCTGGGTTTCCCGATCCATCTTTTTACGCTTTTGTTTTATTTGCTCAAGCGTAACGATTCTGCTTACAAACAACAATATGCCAAAAAAATAAATGAGCTGCGCTCTTCAGCTGACTTTGCCAAGTGGACAAAGGAGTTTAAAAAACAGGAACAGGCAAAGGCGCAATTTTTCAATCAATCGCAAAAAGAGACAGCGCTTGCAGCAGCAACTGCTAAACTGGCAAATGAAAAGCTGCAGAAGGAAGCCGCATTACAGCTTGCTGCTGAAGGAATGAGCCAACCATCCTATAAGCAATTTTTTGCCGGACTATTAAAAAGCCCGACATTTGTTGTCATCACCTTTATTCCTGGTATTCTCATGTATTTGCTGCTCGCGATCTATAGCAATCCGTTTTCTTACTTCATCGCAGCACGTATTGTGCAAAGTATTTTTGTAATAATTGGAGTAGCCACACTTGTCTTTACAATTCTTTATCTGTCGCCATTTGATCCGGCCCGAAACATTTTAGGGGTTGGGGCAACACAAGAGCAGGTAGACAATTTCAACCGGCTTTACGGCTTGGATCAATCCTATATTCATCAGCTGTGGCATTCGCTATCAGGATTGTTCACCTTCGATCTGGGAACTTCCTTTGCCGGGAAAGAGGATGTCGCCCAAAGCATTCTAACTAAATTCCCTGTAACATTGGA
>DEQA01000289.1:0-13060 GCA_002359075.1 Planococcaceae bacterium UBA3378 | reverse complement strand
GACTTGAAATGGTTTCCGGCCACATACAATCCAAATAATTGGCTGTCACTTGTCATGCCGATCATCGTCCTGGGCACATCTCTTACTGCTTCCATTGCCCGTATGACACGCTCAAGCATGCTGGAGGTCATTCATGAGGACTATATTACGACTGCTAAAGCGAAGGGATTGTCCGGACGAAAAGTCATTTCGAAGCATGCGATCCGCAATGCGATGATTCCCATCATTACAGTTATTGGCCTTCTATTTGGCGGGATGCTGGGCGGGGCTTCTGTAACGGAAAAGGTATTTAATATCAGCGGGCTCGGAAGCTATATCGTCGATAAGCAGTTTATCCCGGACATACCGGCTATTTTAGGCGGGGTTGTGTACATTGCGGTTACGATCTCTCTTGTGAACATGATCATCGATATTTTATATAACTTCTTTGATCCGCGCATTCGAGCAAAAATGAAAAAATCTTAAGGAGACAAAGCGATGAAATTCATTTCAGATGCAAAGCTATTGCTAAAGGTTACCCAGGAATACAAAACAGCACAGTTTACGCTTGCTTTCTCTGCCGTTTTAACGCTTCTGTTCCTTTTCTATAGTTACGATTTCCAAGCGGGACACAGCCGCCCTGTTGTGCTCATTTTCTTTAGTATTTACGCTGTGACAACAGGGCTTATCTTCCTGTCATCTTGGATGATCAAAAAAGATTTAGCAGGCGACCGTGAAGTGAAGCGGTGCACAAGATTAATAGGTGTCCCCCTTGTCTTCACTGTACTGGTAGGGAACATTTTTGCAGCAAGCTACGGCTTCATGCTGCTGTCGAAAAACAAAACAGCCGAATATACATTTGCGGTTTACGCTTTACTGACGCAAATTTTTATTATTTTGATTTCGGCGTTAAATATTTACAAGCCTTATGTAGTCGATTCTTTCTTATTGGCAATGGGTGCTTTTATCGGGCTTTCCATTTTCTATTTAGCTATGATTCTCCTTATTGCCAAATATGTGACACCGGATTCGGCTCCGAAATGGATGCTTCCTGTCGGCATTGTCCTTATTGCAGCTGTCGTGACAGGCAATATTTTTTCCCTTCTGCTTGGCTGGAGCTTAATTCAAAAAGCACGCAATAAAGATGCTTCGGCTATAGAGAAGTGGCAGAAAATGTGGCAGAAGATCTTGCGGAATACAATGGCTGTATTCGGGCTGTTCTTTATTATTTTTATGTTTTCTCTCTCTGTTGCAAGCTCCTGGACATTCGACTATGACTTTGCAACAGAAAACAATTACAGCGCCCTGCTGCAAACACCGACTCTTGAGCATCCGCTCGGTACGGACGATTATGGGCGGGATTTGTTTTCGCGTATTGTATTTGGCGCACAAATTTCGCTGCTTGTCGGATTTTTCTCCACAGTAATTCCGGCCGTTATCGGAGGAGCACTAGGGGCCATTTCAGGTTACTACGGAAAAGCGACAGATAATATCATCATGCGCCTGCTTGATGTGTTATACGCCATTCCCGGGATTTTACTGGCCATTGCGATTATCGCCGCATTTGGCGCCAATACAACGAATTTGATTATCGCCCTTAGCGTCGGGGCAATCCCGACATATGCAAGGACGATGCGCGCGAACGTGATGCAAATTTCTAATTACGAGTTCGTGGAATCCGCAAAAGCATTAGGCGCTTCTGATGCTGCGATTATTTTCAAGCATATCGTGCCGAATTCTCTGGCTCCGATGATTGTAAAAGCAACACTTACGATCGGCGGCGCGGTCATTTCCACGAGCAGCTTAAGCTTCCTCGGACTGGGGGTCGAACCCCACATTCCGGAATGGGGCAATATTTTAAAAGTGGGAAGTACTTATTTGGAAACCCATTCCTATGTAGCGATTTTCCCGGGGCTTTGTATCATGCTTCTTGTTCTGTCCTTTAACTTCTTAGGGGATGGACTACGCGATGCACTGGACCCGAAAGCAAACTAAAACAATTGGAGGAATTCACAATGAAAAAACGCAATAAATTATTTTATGCCGGTGCCACGACTGCTGCTGCAGCGGTACTGCTTGCAGGCTGTGTTGAAACAAAATCGGATGTGGAAACAAAAACAGATAATCAAAATAACAGCGCACAGCCAACCATTGAAATTTTAGGGATGGCCGCAAGCGAAGCGGATATGAACATCGTGCGTGACCAGCTTGTGAAAAACGGCTTTGATGTCAAATTGAATATCCAGCCGGATTACGGTTCCTTTACAACACAAAAGGATGCTGGAAACTATGATGTCGCTCTTTCCAGCTGGACAACAGTAACAGGAAACCCTGATTATGCGGTTCGCGGCCTCTTCAAATCAGGCGGGGATTACAGCGATACTTCCGATAAAACAATCGACAAGCTGATTGACGAAGCAAGTACGTTAACAGGCAAGGAAGCGGAAGAAAAATATGCAGAGCTGGAGCAGTCTCTTGTATTTGACAACGCCTATATTGCCCCGCTTTATATTTCGAAAAAGTTCCAGGGGATATACTCGAAAGAAGTAAACCCGGATACAGTGCGTCTGCCAAAATCACGGGCGCAAGTATGGGAAGAGATTTCCTTTAATGATCCAGCAAAAAATGCGTCCGAAACACTTGTTTTGCACCAGGCAATCGCTTCCTTGACATCGCTTGATCCGATTAAAGGTAATGATGGCTCTATTAATACATTAAACACGAACATGTATGTACGACTAGTGAACTTGTCAGATACAGATGAAGTCGTATCAGACGGCTCTTTATCGATCGACCATGCAGCTTCGGAAGACAATAAATCCTACTACTTTGTACTGCGGGATGATATTAACTTCACAAAAGTGGAAAACGGGGCAGCAGTCGATACCGGTGACCTCGTTTCTGCAGAGGATGTAGTCTTTTCCCTGGAACGTGCCAAGGATGAAAAATCAGTACCGGACCACCGCACATACTCTATTCATGAAAATATCGATACGGTGTCGGTTGTGAAGGATATCGGTGAGCTTGAAGAAATCACATCAACTGAAGGCGGCAGTATCCTTGACGCCCTATCTGATGATCTGCCGGCAGCGATTGCCGAAGTGGTGACAGATGAGAAGGATGTAGACAATGCAGCGGGGAAATACCAAGTAGTCAAAATTACAACTGCTGACCCGTTCCCGCAAGTGCTTAACTACCTGGCACACCAATCCGGCGGGATCGTCTCTAAAGCACAGGTAACAGCAGTCAATACATTTGATGTAGCAAGCTATGATCCAAACAAGGATATCGCATACGGCGATCAGTCCGCCGTAACGGAAGGGGCTTCCTATAATAATCACCTATGGGCAAGCGGGCCTTACATTATGATAAAGAAAAACGACTATGAAGCCACATTTGCAAAAAATCCCGCTTATGCACCCGGCACAGAAAATGAGCCGTTGATCAGCAATATCAGCGTCCGTTTCATTCAGGATAATGACAGTGCATTATCTGCCCTGCGTAATGGGGAAATCGATATACTGCAGTCCGTACCTGAAACAAAAATTGATATCGTAGAAGGCGACAGCAACCTGACACTTAAAACAGCTGACAGCAATGCCGTGTCGTATGCATTGTTCAATCCATCCGGCCGCGAAGTATCAAAATCCGCTGACTTGCGGAAAGCTGTTCTTTACTCGATTAATCAAGACGAGTTTATCAGCTATTACCAAGGCAATAAATTAAAAGCTGTATCGACAGTTTCCCCGCTAGTAAATACCGGTCTGGAGTTAGTAGCTGACCCTGAAAAAGCGAAGGAATTTTTAAACGCTTATAAAGAAAGCAAATAATACATGAAGAAGCTGCAGGCGATAGGGATCATTGCCTGCAGCTTCTTTTTAAAAACTATCTGCAAATTGACAGACAGCCTTATTCATATATTGTTTTAAGGAAAACGGCTTCCAGAGCCGTCGTATCCACTACAGACTCAACCATTGCCTTCATATATTCTTCTTTTTCCAAGCTGGCATAATCCCATTCATAGCCCTTTGCTTTGGCATAGGCATGGATAAAAATCCGGATCGCCCGTCCATTGCCCTCACGGAACGGATGCAGCATATTCAGTTCTGACTTGAAATACGCCAAGCGTTTGGCGGCCGTTTCGATATCCTGCCAGTTTCCCTCTGTATGTAAGGCACCAAATATTTCATCCGCCACCCGGTCAATATATTGAAACTGACAAAAGCGTGTATTTCCCTTTGAAAGCTGGACTTGGCGGAATTCTCCGGCAAAACGGTAAATATCCTGGAACAAATAACGGTGTAGATCGATAAACCCTTCCTTTGTGAACGCCGGTATTTGATAAAGGCCATTTTCAACCTCCAAAGCTCGAATCATAAAGGCATAGGCTTCCGCTACCTCAAGCTGCTCCAACGTCTGGATGCCAAGTTTATTATGGGTCAGCAAATAAAATCCATCTTCACCGAAATTATATTTTTCCATGCCGCAGCGCTTCTTTAATCATAGTAGGCGTTACCTTTTTTCCGGCATTTACTGTTTCAATAGCCTTTAAGGCGAGTTCTTCATTCACATATAGATTTTCAAGAGCCAGATTTTTTTCCACGCGCTTAAATTCAAGCGAATTGAGCATGATTTTTTTCACTTTCTCGCCCTCCTCTATCTACTATTATACATGAAAACAAGGTACTTATGCATTGGCCGGCTACCCGTCAGGCTTCACTCCATACTCTCTTTTACCCTCCTCTTTTCGTTTTTTTGTGGTCGGGGCTTCTATTTATATAGAATAAAAGTACCGCTTCTTCTTGAGGTTAAATAAGAAAGAAGCTTTCCGGACAGTAATTCCTCTCCAGAAAGCTCCTTTTGCTTCTATACTTTAAATTGATTAATCTGTGTCAGCAGCTCTTCAGCACGCTTTGATAAGGCAGCTGAAGACATCGTAATTTCCTCCATAGAGGCAAGCTGCTCCTCCGAAGTAGCCGCCACTGTTTCGGCATTTTCAGAAGTCTGCTTGGCAACAAGGGCTACCTGGCCAATAGACATATTGACCTGCTCCGCACTTGCCGACATACGCTGTGCCACAGATGAAATTTCTTGAATTTGCGAAGACATTTCACTAATGGAAGATTGAATCCGTTTAAATCCGGCACCTGCCTCCTGTACAACAGAAATACCGGATGCTACTTCGTCCGTTCCTATTTCCATTGCACGGACCGCATGCTTTGTATCTGCCTGAATTTCTCCTATGAGCCCGGCAATCTGGTCAGCTGAATTTTTAGACTGCTCTGCAAGCTTTCGAACCTCATCTGCTACTACCGCAAAGCCTTTTCCATGCTCTCCTGCTCTGGCTGCTTCAATCGCCGCATTCAACGCTAATAAATTCGTCTGATCCGCAATGCCCGTGATGACCTCAATAATTTTGACAATCGCTGTAGACCGTTCTTCAAGCTGTTGAATAACTGTCGCTGAGTCATTCGTGGATTCATTGATTTTATCCATTTGAATGACGACCCGCTGTAGAGCGATATCCCCTTCATCTGCTTCTTTTGTAGCTGCCGAAGATACATCTGCTACCGTAGCAGTAGCAGTGGCCACTAACTGGACGCCCGCCATCATCTCCTGCATTGCCTGCGAGCTTTCATCTGTACTTACTTCTTGTTTTTTAGACCCGCCGGCTACTTCCTGGATGGATGCAGCAATTTGGTTTGTAGCCTCTGTCGTCTGTTCTGCACTTGCCATTAATTCTTCCGAGGAGGCTGCCACTTGTTCAGCACTTGTATGTACCTGGCTTACAAGATTGCGCAAGTTTTGCATCATGCTATTAAACGACTCGGCTAAATCGCCTAACTCATCTTTGTTTTTCACTTGCACAGGCTCTATTGTTAAATCGCCGCCTGCCATGGCCTTTGTTGCTTTTGTCACCCTCTGAAGCGGTTTTGCAATCTGCACGGATACGAACCAGCCAATAGTGACAGCCAGCAATAGCGTAATGAGGCTAATAATCGAGACGATCAGTGTTGTATTGTTTGTCTCTTGTTTATTTTCCTTATTCGCTTCATGCATTAATTTGACCGCTTTGTCGGCATATGAAGATGCAACATCAATCATTCCTCTTGTAATCGGCTTTAAACTTTGATCCCAGACGACCATCTTCTCATCATTTGTAGGCTTGTCCTGTAGACGAACTATAAATGAATCATACTCCTTAGTCAGCTCTACATTTTTTTGTTCGATTTTATCAAGCGCCCGTAGAAAATCCTTATCTGTTACCATTCCCCGCATGTCCTTCACAAGCCCATCAATTTCTTCTGTTGCTTCACGGAACTCTGTACGCAGATCCATCGTATCCTCTAGGATGGTACCTCTTACAGCTAATGATTGCTTTTGTACTTTTACTACAATTTCCTTCATATAGGTTTGCACTTCAACCTGTTGATCGATCACTTCTGAATACGAATCGGTAATACGCTGTAAAGAAAATAAGGCCATCCCAGCCACGATCACGAGTAGAACAGCGACAATCATGAACCCGGTAAATATCCTTTTTCTTACTGATATTCTCATAAAAACACCCCTTGGATAATGAAATGACAACAAAAAAGATGTGTCCCCTAAATAGAGGACCATCTACATATTTCAGAAGAACCAGAAAAGTATGATTTCTTGTGCCTATTTTCATTATATTGAATAAACAGAAATTTTCCATATTTTTTTTACATTTACATTAACTTGTTGATAATTATTATTCATATATTAAGTAATTAGATACAAAGACACTTAAATCATCTGTTTTTCTCTATGACAAACAAGGACATTTAAGCCTTTTGCATCTAAGACAACTAGTTCGAAAGAAGATCAAGAAATCAATTGCCAGTTTTTAATAGAGCTGCTTTTCCTATATCATATGTTGATAGCAAGCCTTAGTTCCCTTCTACAAGTGATTTGGCAAACACCGTTAAATCCATATGGTTTATGTTAAAATCGGCCCCGCTGTAAACAACGAGCTCCCACTGGTCCTTATCATTCACCATTATGTCTCCGACTCCTGTAAAGGTTAAAGATTGTCCTGCTTCTAATGCTCTTGAAATGGCTATAAACTTATTTAAATAGCTGCTGTTTAGCCGTTCCTTCACAAATTCTTCCGGAAAGATGACTTTCAGCCCAGCGCCATTATGCTCTAGCCAAAGCTCCGCCACTTCTCCTACGGGAAGAGCCTGCTGGATAAATCCTAATACGAGTCTTACCTGCCCTATATCCCGTTGCTTTATTTCATCTACAAACCGCTTGCGGATCGCCTTGCCCTTCACGAATGCATCCTCTTCTAAAAAATCACCATCATATAAGGTCATCTGGATAGATCTTGTTTTATTTTCATGTTTCCGCCGGGACGGTATATTACGTGGAGAAGTCCTGTTTTTTGCAGCATCCTTTTCTGTCTCATACTTTGGAAACAGCCGGGCAGCTGCCCGCAGAGCATTTTGCTTTCTATGTCCGCTAATCGTAAAGGTTTTGTCCTCTAAAGTACTCTGCCCGATTTCTGTTATTGCTCTATTCATGTTATACATACATCCATCACTATGCTGTCGGCGCCGCCACGTCCTAAAATGTGCTTTTTTTCCTCCGCTATAGGAAAGAAGGGCGGGACACCCTTTTGTCGGACAATATAGCTTTCCTTTAAATCTCTTTTTATAAGCTTGTTTATTCATGTCACTCAAATGGATAATCGTTTCTGCTCCATCTACTAAATACCGGCCGTTTACTATCTTCATACAATGCCTCCCTCGAATAAAATAGCCACCAGAAATCTATTGCCGACCATGCCAGATAGCTTTTCGTACGTATAGTTTTGCTCTATCGTTTCGAAACAAATGAGCCTCCCCATTCTCTCAGGAAAATACCCGCATTTTCGTGTTGCCTATTATATGTACGTATGCATACAGCTACGAGAATATATCTTCTTATCGGCAGAAAAGCAGCGACTGGTCATTAAGTGGTAAGGAGACATTCGGGAGGTTTTCGTATTTTATATATAAAAGACAGAAAAACAAAAAGAACTGCCCGGAAATATAACCTCTCCGAACAGCCCTTTATACTATTTTTTATTAGCTGTTTTTCCGCACCTTTGCCTGCTCAGCTGCTGCCGTGAAGACTACATCCGAAGAAGAGTTAAGCGCTGTTTCACATGAATCCTGTACAACACCGATAATAAAGCCAATTGCTACAACCTGCATAGCGACATCATCCGAGATACCAAACAAGCTGCATGCTACAGGAATTAATAGAAGGGAACCGCCCGCTATTCCGGAAGCACCCGCTGCGGAAACCGCTGATAAAACCATCAAAATAACAGCCGTTGCAAAGTCCACCTCCATGCCAAGTGTATGAACAGCCGCTAATGTCAACACTGAAATTGTCACGGCAGCACCGGCCATATTGATTGTTGCTCCTAATGGAATCGATACTGAATATGTATCTTTATCCAGCCCTAATTTCTCACACAACTTAATATTTACCGGAATATTTGCCGCAGAGCTTCGTGTAAAGAAAGCTGTAATACCGCTGTCCTTTAAGCAAGTCAGCACAAGCGGATATGGGTTTTTTCTTGTATATATAAATACTAATATCGGATTCACTATAAGGGCGATAAACAGCATACTTCCTACCAATACTAATAGCAGCCGGCCATATTCTCCTAAAGCTGATAGACCATTTGTCGCTATGGCATCAAAGACAAGCCCGAGAATTCCAATCGGTGCTAAATTAATCACCCATTGCACTATTCTCGTGATGGCCTCTGCAATGTTTTCCAATACGTTTTTCGTTGGGGCACTTGCTTTCTTTAGTGCAATCCCCAACACAACTGCCCAGGCTAAAATACCAATATAATTTGCCTCCATAATAGCAGTCACAGGGTTTGTCACCATGTTATAGATAAGCGTCTCCAGTACTTCCCCTATTCCACTCGGTGGTGCTACATCCTGAGCCGATTCTTTTAATGTTAATGTTACCGGGAAAATATAGCTCACCACTACTGCAACAAAACCAGCCATGAATGTGCCGATTGCATAAAGAACAAGAATGGATTTCATATTCGTTTGATTGCCCTCTTTTTGACTTGCCAGGGCATTTATTACTAAAAATAGAACCAGAACAGGTGCCACTGCCTTTAATGCACTTACAAACAGAGATCCAAGTATGGAAACACCACTTGCCTGTTCAGGGATTGTGATGGCTAATATTCCTCCGATGATAATACCGATGATGATGCGATTAACCAGGTTAATCTGGTTCCATCTTGAAACTAGATTCTTCATTATTTCCTCCAACTGTCTTCCATTGTACTCTCGAGACGGATAAATGTTTTTCTGTACAATACATACTAACACAAACATCCCAAAACCTACAATCCCATACTTAAAATAGCTTTTACACTACTTTAAGCAGGAAATTATTGAGTTAAATATCAATTTCCATACAATTGAATAAAAAAACACCCCTGTTCCGCTGAAAAAAAGGTGAATTTTTACTTATTTTATTTATTCTCTTGTTTCTTTTGAAGCCTCGATGAACATCCGATGACTCCCTACCATTGGTTCAGGCAGCTCTGTATCTTTAAAATACTTTCCTTCTAACGATTCGACAGGGTCCAGTTGAAGGACACCCTCTGCCTCATTTGTGAGAAAAACAGCCGTAACACAGTAAAATTCATCTCCATTGGGAGTCTTCATGTAATAGTTTTCACCTGAATATACGTTCATCAACCGTAAATTCCGCACATGCAAACCGACTTCCTCAAACACTTCACGTGCGGCTACTTGTTCAAAACTCTCTCCCAAATTCATCAGTCCTCCCGGGAGGCCCCATTTACCTTCCGGGCGTTTTTGCAAAAGCACTTCATCTTCTTTGTTCCGGATAATAACGACCGCACCTGGTAATATAAGCGGCTGTGTTCCTACATATTCTCTTAAATATTTATAGTACTCTGTTTGCTTTGACATACTGAGATCATCCTTTTCTATAATCAGGCACTGGTTTGTATCAAAAAGTATATTACCTTCTATTCTATACTGCTCTCTCTAAAAAGGTTACTCCGTATATGAAGTTACATTTTTCTACCTCGGGCACAAGGAGGCAGTTATATAAAAGAAGGTTTTTCAGCCTTTGTTCCTTTCTTATACCCCTCTATAGCATAACAAATGCCAATGCCGTCTCCAGCAGCTAGTAAAAAACATACATTCAGCTTTTATACTTCCAATCCTTTCTTTCCTTATTACTAAAAAGGGCATGGGTGATTCCAGCTGCAGCAATAGAAAATAAAAAATCCACCTGAGAAAATTCAGGTGGATAAAGATCAGTTCAGCACTCTAAGTTTGACAGTTTTCACGCCCCAGGCAATCGCGTTTTCATGTGAGGGGATGAAGACATCAATTTTATGCCCCTTAATAGCGCCGCCTGTATCTCCTGCAATCGCTTCTCCGTAGCCTTCCACCCATACTTTTGTTCCAAGCGGGATAATGCGCGGATCAACAGCAATTACTTTTCTGCCAGGATTAGCTCGCAGATCGATTCCATACGCAGTAGTTCCAGAACAGCCTTCACAATATGCTGTATAAGCAGTTGCTGTCACAGTCAGCTCTTTCACCGTTTCTACTTTTGCTGGTGCCTGCTGCTGTGCTGCAGGTTCCGTTGCTTGTCCGAGTGACGGAGATGCTGAAGGTACAGGAGCAGATGCAGTAAACGAATTCAGCGGCTCTTTTCCTTTTATCTCTTCACCGTTCACTGTTAATTCTTGTCCCGGATAAATTAAATAATCCGTTAAATCGTTCCAGCCTACAAGCGACTCAAGTGAAACATTATGGGCCAAGGCGATACGGTAAAGATTGTCTCCTTCCGCCACTGTATACATGTTGGACTCCGGTTCCAGATCAAGCTGCCATGCTATCGGAATGGTCGCATCTAAAGCATCCGTAAAATAATGATGATCGGTATCTGATTCCTTTTCATTCTCAATCGTCGGGAAATACGCCTGCACGGGAGCTCCCATGGTAGTGAAACATACAATAAAAGCAAAGATGAAATATGTTATTTTTTTCATCACAATGCCCTCCTTTTGTAGAAATTTGTTGCTTCACGTCCAAATTTGTCCAAAATATTTAAGAAATAAACATTTTATTTACAAAAAAAGAGAGGATGCTAATCTTTATCACTGTTTTTAAGAATAAAAAAGACAGGTTTTCAGAAAGAAATACAGATTGAACACCCTATACTTTCCAATGTTGTCTTCTTAGCTGCCGTTCTCCTAGTCCAATAAAAAAATCATTTCCCTACCCCTTAAAAGCAGTCGGAAATGATTTTGTTCTTTATACAGGCGTGTTGATTTACCTTTAATTGTTAGTATAATTGTGTGGACAGTTGATTTCCGCTACAGCCGGCTCGCTTTCCACGGGCATGACTCCAACTAAATGGTTTCGAGGATAGACCTCAAAACCACTGGATTTTAAGCCATTGCTGATTAGAGTCACAGCCTCCACTCCAATCAGCCCGTTATCATACTAGCTTGTCATCCTTAACATCTGGTGAAGAACTCGATTTATGCCAAATGATACTCTTACTCCCTCTATCGAGAGTATTTTAAACGCAGAGCTTGTGACTTCCACACCACATAACCGGTCAATTGTCCCCTAAAATGTTTCCTGCTGTCCTTGAAGTGGTGGTTATAATTTCCTCTACTTAAAATAATCTATCTTTTATCCATATGTAGTATCCCACTGTCTACTTGTTTAGCCGGTTCCTTTATACTTTTATGGAAAAACATTGGTAACCATGCACTTTCTTATCAACAATGGAATTATCGGACTATTACATCATTTTCATCCTGTCATAAAAATGCCACATTTCTGTTACAATATTTAAGCTCGAAAAACCTTTAAAAAACCTCTAAAATCAACATTCTTCTATTTAATGTTCAAGTTGGTTCCTTCTCTTTTACAATACCTCTCTTTTTTCCTTATACGTTTGAATAACATTTTTTTGACTTCAATTTTGGTTTTCACTACAATTTACTTGGAGCCAGAGATAAGCAAAATGTTACGGCTAAAATTATGCTTAATATATTAAATGACAGCTTTTCAAATAAGTAGAAAAGAATGTTAATTAGCTGGAAAGCATGATTTTATAGTAACAAGTTACCTCCGCTCACATCTATCATATATACCTATTTTTCTTCCCTGTTTTATTTTCTATTCGTTTTCATGCCCTTATTATAGAGCGATGCTATCTTATGCAGAATCCAACGGAAAGAGCAGTAGTCATGACGCAGAAAACTTCTTCCTATTTATAAGCCGTTATTAGCTAGAACAAAAACCCGGCTTGGAAATCTTGCGGAGATATTAAGTTTTCGGTGTATTTCTTGGAATGTTCATGCTACTTCTTGTACATTTTACCGGATTACGAGATTCATATAATGAAAACTAGGGAACATGAGGACAAGAGGAATGGCTAGCAGCATTTTTTTGTTTAATTATTCCTTTTGAAAATCTTTAAGTAGGTAAATGTGATATCAAATAGCTGTATCTAATTGAATTGAAAGGAGTCCAACTATGAAAGTGAATTTTAAAGGGACTTTACTAGCATCTATAGTCTTTGGCACGCTGCTTCTAGGTGGGTGTGATTCATTGCTAGTGCTTGACCCAAAAGGCCCTCAAGCAGAGGTACAGGCAAATGACACGATGATGTTAATCTATATCATGAGTGCGATTGTCTTATCTGTACTTGCCATTTTGATATTTATGTTAGTGAAATATCGTGCTTCAAAGCAAAGCCCGGACTATGAACCGCCACATATTCATGGCCACTGGTTGGTCGAAACCATTTGTATCGGGATTCCGATTGTTATTGTACTCTTCTTAGCTGTACGATCAATCGGGAGTAACTATTTAGTAGAAAGCGCTCCAGACGCATATGTAGATGAGGAGCCATTAGTCATTTATGCATCTTCTTCAGACTGGAAATGGCACTTTAGCTATCCTGAACAAGGAATTGAGACAGTAAACTATCTATATATTCCAGCAAACCGCAACATTGA
>DEQA01000345.1 GCA_002359075.1 Planococcaceae bacterium UBA3378 | reverse complement strand
CCATTATAGTTAACCGCTGTATTTTTTGCTAAAATAGTAATACCACGCTCACGCTCAATATCATTCGAGTCCATTGCGCGTTCTTCTACTTGCTCATTCGAACGGAATGTTCCGGATTGTTTTAATAATTGGTCGACTAGTGTCGTTTTACCATGGTCAACGTGTGCGATAATTGCGATGTTACGCAAATCTTGACGTAAATTTGTCATTATTCCACTCCATATTCTTTTTTCAGTTGTTCAACTGTGATATTATAGCACATGTAGACGTAAATGTCTTTTCGCAAAATTTAGGATGGGTTTTTCATATAATATTAATAGAGGAGGGGTTTCTCGTGAATAAAGCAAAAGTTGTCATGTTCTTCTACGCTTTAGCTGCCTTATTTTCCATGATAGGCATTGGTTTTTCCGTATCCCTAGTCTTTATGGCCGGTACAAATGAATACGATACAATCGGAATGATCGGTATTTTAGCATGTATCATCGCTGTATGTCTTGTGTTCATGGTAGGCATGAAACAAAAAAAGAAATTCATTGAAGCAGGCTTATTATAAGCTTCATCCATAAAACAGCCGCCCGGCACGATTGCAGGGCGGCATTTTTTATTTCTCTTCGATATAATGGTCCAAAATCAATTGGTGGATGTGCGGATTAGCAATGAAGAAGGTATCTGAGCCGGATAGATCAAGCGCTTGTCCATTTAAATTGGTTGCAATCGCTCCTACTTCCTTGGCAATAATAATCCCCCCGCCAATATCCCACGGTGCCAGCCGCATGGAAATATAGGCATCCAGCTTACCGCTCACGACAAAAGCGATTTCCATAGCCGCTGAGCCATAAGAGCGTGTCCCCCGTACCGTATGAATGAGCTCAATCAGTTTCTCATGATTGATTTTTGGATTCGGGGTCACCCAGCTTGCATTAATGCCGATCACCGCTTCTTCTATCGATATCGGCTGCAGCTGGCGCAGCGGTGAATCATTGTACCAGGCTCCTTCTCCGGCGATCGCATGAAACATATCTCCCCGCATGACATCATATATGTAGCCGAGTTTGCCAACTCCATCAATATAAATACCAATCGTAATCATGAAATGGCGGTGCTGTTTGACAAAATTCATCGTCCCATCGATCGGATCAATAATCCAAACGATTCCATCCATTGAATCAGGATGCTCGCCCATTCCTTCTTCACCGAGAATTTTATGGGCAGGATCGAATTTGTGAATTTGTTCGATAAAAAACAATTCCGTTTCACGGTCGATATTCGTGACCAAATCATTCGGACTCGATTTTGTTTCTACTTCTACCTCCAAATCATAAGAAAAGGATGCACAAATGCGCTTACCCGCTTCAATAATGATTTCCTTTGCAAAGGCATCCAACTGCTTTAAATCCATAGTACAACCACCTTTCGCTTCCCGCTTCAATATGTAACATCTAGCACGCTACATTCACTTTATATAGCTAGTATAACAAAAATCACCTGCTGTCCGAACATTCAGCAAGTGATTTTTTACTTTGGTAAGATATTTTTATTACGCATATGCATGTAGACCTTCTAATTCTCCGTGGATTTCTTTTAGTCGTTTTTTTGATTTTTCCATTTCGTCCTGATCGCTGTCCTTCATCGCTGCATATAAGGAAGCTAGTTCATAATCCAATTCTAATCGTAGGAGTTGCTCGTATTGCTTTTCAATATCAACTTTGCGTATAATTTTAACCATCTGTTTCATTCTCCATCACTTCCTTAGTTATTTTTTAAAAAACCTTTGACTTTCTTTAAAGTTTCTGTTATAAGATTTTTTCCCAAAATCTTATTAAAATAAACATACAAATCGAAAGGAGTTACTAATTTTGAGTAATGTACAATGGACAACCGAAGACTTCCACGTGTTTCGGATCAATGGATTAGACGAAAGAATGGGGGCATTGTCCCAGATCGTCCGTCCGAAATTTCAGACGCTAGGTGAAGTTTTTTCAGCCTACTTCAGTGCAAATACGGGGGAAGAATTTTTCCCGCATATCGCCAAGCATGCGCGCAGAACAGTCAATCCGCCAAAAGATTCCTGGGTTGCCTTTGCTCCCTATAAACGAGGATATAAATCATTACCTCATTTCCAGATTGGCCTATGGGAAAGCCATTTATTCATCGTACTGGCAATTATTTATGAAGTGCCCCAAAAAAGGGAGATGGCGGAACGTCTTCTTGCCCATCAGGATGACTTTGACAAATTGAGTGAAAATTTCGTCATTTCAGGTGATCATATGTCCCCTTCTGCTGTTCCTTTAAGGGAAGCACGCGATGAGCAGCTCAAACAGTTACTTGAGCGCCTTCGGGACGTAAAAAAAGGGGAGTTTTTAGTTGGCCGCCATATTCCTGCCAAGGAGGCAATTAAGCTTTCTTCTGATGAGTTTATGCAATTAGCCGAAGAAACATTCGACAATTTGCTTCCTATTTATCATCGTATAATTGGAAAGTGAGTTGCCTTATTCGCAACAGATGTGTGAAAGCTGCACATCTGTTTTTTCTTGCCTCGCCTTTTGTTGAAAAGGATTCTCGCCCCCTGTAATTAATTTATTATTTCTTATACTACCAATTGAGGGGCGTTTTTAAACATATAATCGGCATTATTCATTATGCAGGAAAGTGTATCAGGAAATATGTGATAAGCACGGTGTTCCGTTTGCTCTATCAGCATTTCCCGGTGACAGCTTTGATATAGTATATGCACTAGTGAACCTAGTGATATCATACATTTAACCAGCTAATTAAAAAAAGTGCTTCACCGTACAGCACATTATGCTTTCTCTATCAAATGATTCCAAAAAGCACGCTTTCAAAAGCCCTGTAAAACAAAAATAAAGTTGCCCGGAAAGCACGATCTTTCCCGGCAACTTTTTTATTTGCTACATCTGTATGAGCCACACTTTATAATCGAATAATTTGTCCATCTGCAGCTTCTTTGGCCATCTTTACTGCTTTGTAGCCAACATAGCCGCTTGCCTGTTCAAATTGGCGGAGAATGGTTTTCTCTTCGGCCTGTGATGGCACAATTTCCTTAAAACGACGGTATGTTGCCATGAATGCTTCCCGCTTAATCCCTTTTTCATAAGCAGCTTCGACCGCTTCAAAAAAATGAACGACATCTACCATCTCCTGAGTAGACCAATCAGTCGATAATGGGTATGAATATTCCATGCTGTTCCCTGCCTTTACCGGATATAGGGCAACTATGCCCTGTTCTTCCTTACTGCCCCCATTTTAAACGGATTTCTCTCGCTTGTACAACCATCCGCTCGATCAGCTCTGCTACAGTAGGCACGTCCGTGATCATCCCTGTCACTTGACCAGCCCATCCATAACCCGCAGTAGCGTCTCCATCGTAAATATAACGTTTATTCGCCTGTCCGCTAATATAGTCTTTCAGCGCCTCGTAAGTTGGGTTTTTCTCTTCAATGGCAAGAATTTGTTCCGTGAAATCATTTCGCAGAGCCCGTGCCGGTGCCCCCAAAGAGCGTTTGATGACGGTTGTATCACTTTCAGCGCTTGCCAACAGTGCTTCCTTGTAAGCTTCTGATGCATGGACGCATTCTTTTGTCGCAATAAAGCGCGTTCCCATTTCAATTCCTTCTGCTCCGAGCGCATGAGCCGCCATCCAGCCGCGTCCGTCTCCAATACCGCCGGATGCTATGACCGGAATGGAGACACTATCTACTACTTGAGGAATGAGCACCATTGTCCCGACATCATCCCGTCCCAAGTGGCCTCCTCCCTCCTGGCCTACCACCATTACAGCATCTGCACCGAGCTGCTCTGCTTTTTGGGCTTGACGGCGTGCTGCCACAAGCACCAACTTTTTGCAATCGCTGTCTTGTAAAATATCAAAAATAGGCGCAGGATTTCCTCCGGTCATCGTCACAACCGGGACATTCATCTCTTTTGCTACTTCTACCATTTTTTCGTAGCCTTTTCCGTGCTGCCCAATGGCAAAATTCACACCAAACGGCTTGTCCGTAAGTGTACGGACTTTTTCTATTTCTGCACGTAATGCTTCCGGTGAAGGCAGACTCATTGCTGTAATCTGGCCAAGTCCTCCGGCATTTGATACAGCTGCTGCAAGATCGGCATAGGCTAAATATGCAAGCCCCCCTTGGATAATCGGATACTCAATATTCAATAGTTTTGTTACACGTGTCTCCCAGTTCATTCTTCTTCCCCCATTTTCTTTGTAATATAAGCTGACTATCGGTATAGTGAAATTTGTAAATTATTATAGTCACACTGGTTAATAGATGCTATAATTCTTTTGTTTTCCAATTTCATATAAGCGAGGTGGTACCTGCGTTGTCACAGTTAGAGACTCCATTGTTCGACGTTTTACTTAAACACCGAAACCGACATCCTATCCAGTTCCATATTCCCGGTCATAAAAAGGGATCAGGTATGGACCCAGCGTTTCGAGAATTCGTCGGCGACAACGTTTTATCAATTGATTTAATTAATATTGCTCCACTAGATGATTTACATTCTCCAAAAGCAGCCATTAAAGAAGCGCAAAGTTTAGCTGCTGAAGCTTTTGGTGCTGATCATACATTCTTTTCCGTTCAAGGTACTAGTGGCGCAATCCAGACGATGGTTCTGACAGTCGTTGGTCCAGGTGACAAAATTCTAGTACCACGGAATGTTCATAAATCGATTATGTCTGCTATTGTATTTGCGGGGGCTATTCCGATCTTCATTCACCCTGAAGTGGATTCTGAATTAGGAATTTCCCACGGCATCTCCCCAGAGTCGGTGGAGAAAGCTTTACAAAACTATCCGGATGCAAAAGCAGTGTTAGTAATTAATCCGACTTATTTCGGCTTTGCAGCTGATTTAAAAAGAATTGTAGAAATTGTCCATGCCCATGATATTCCCGTCATTGTGGATGAGGCTCATGGCGTTCATATCAAATTCCATGAGAACCTGCCATTATCCGCCATGCAGGCCGGTGCAGATATGGCAGCTACAAGCGTGCATAAATTAGGAGGGTCCATGACAGGGACATCTATTTTGAATGTCCGGGAAGGTCTTGTATCAGCAAAGCGTGCTCAGGCATTCTTCTCTATGCTGACAACTACATCTACCTCTTACCCGTTACTGGCCTCTTTAGACTGCGCTCGGCGTCAGCTGGCAATTCATGGACATGATTTGATTGATGAGGCGATCCGCTTAGCAAATGATACACGTAAACGTATTAACGCCATTCCCCATTTAACATGTGTGGGGCGTGAAAAGCTGCATTCATCTGCCACATATGATATGGATCCTTGCAAACTGCTGATCAGCGTAAAAGATTTAGGCATTACCGGTCACGATGCTGAGGAGTGGCTGCGCTACAATGCCAATATTGAAGTTGAGCTATCAGATCTTTATAATATTTTGTGTTTAGTAACACTTGGTGATACGAAAAAGGAAATGAACCTTCTTGTGAATGCTTTGACACGTATGTCACAGGCATTTGACTCGGAAGCAAGCGTGACGGTGCCAAATGTTAAAGTCCCGGAAATCCCGGCTCTTGCTATGTCTCCGCGTGATGCATTTTATGCCGAGACAGAGGTGATTCCGCTCTCTGAAGCACATGACCGCATTTCCGCTGAGTTCATTATGGTCTATCCTCCGGGTATTCCACTTTTTATCCCTGGTGAGGTCATTACCGAAGATAATATCAAATATATTCAAATGAACATCGAAGCCGGACTTCCTGTACAGGGGCCGGAAGATGCGACATTACAAAATATCCGCGTAATTAAAGAGCGGCGTGCAATCTATTAAACTTGAGGGGGCTTCCCTCAAGTTTTTTATATGATCAAAAGTGCAAAAATAGGACACATGAAAGCTCCCAGCACGGCGCTCAGCCCCATGGATAATGAGCCGATTGATAACGCTTCTTCCCCGTAGTCATTTAACTTCGAAATACCTACACCGTGACTTGCGCTTCCCATTGATACACCCCGGCTGATCGCCGTATCAATATGAGCTATTTTAAACAGCACCGGGCCGAGCATTGCACCTGTAAACCCTGCTACCATGACCAGCACCGCTGTTAGAGAGGGAATACCTCCGACCGTCTCGCTTATTTGCATAGCAATCGGCGTTGTCAGCGACTTTGGAAGAGCCGTCAAAATAAATTCATCGCTCGAGCGGAATAGCTTTAAAAATATATAAACACTTATAAGACCAGACAGCATCGCAACAACCAAACTGGATAATATAGAGTATTTATATTTAAAAATCAGTTCCCGCTGGTTGTACAGCGGATAGGCCAACGCCACTACGGCAGGTCCGAGCATTTGTTGAATCCACTGACCGCCTTCCATATATGTACTGTATGGAATCTGAAAAACAATTAATATAATGACTGTGATCAATGTAGTAGTGAGTATAGGAAGAAAAAAAGGAGTATGAACCTTTACATACAGCTTTTGAAGAAGAAGAAATAACAGGATAGTACTAACTATGATGACGAGTGCTGACATGGCCTATATCCTCCTTCATTGCTTGCTCCTTGCGCTCTATATATTGACTCAGCTTCCCAGTAGCAATAATAGTAACAATCGTACTTAAAAATACAGCAAGTACGAGCAATAAACCTGATACAGATAATAATTCGGGATAGTCAACTACCCCTACCGTAGCAGGAATGAAAAATAATGTTAAAAAGGCAATGAGAAAACTTGCCCCATCTTGAATCAGCTTGACATTGATAATATTCAACATCAGCATCCCCCACAATAAAACAAGTCCGATAATACTTGGTGGAAGAAATAGCCCTGTCCATTCTACGATTAATTCGCCAATGAAATAAAACAACCATAAGATACATACCTGGGCAATAATACGTATGATTTTCATCTGGCAGCCCCCTCTCTATATGGACTTCATTTTACGTCTTAGGCAATTTCCTGTCTATTATTTCGAGATAATTACTAACGATATTCCTTCATAAAAATACAGAAAAACTGCATAAAAGCTACTATATTTTTCAGTAGCTAGGTAGTTTTTTGATAACTTTGTTATTGCATAGTACTCTTTTGCTATTCAATTACTCTATGAAAATTATAGACTCCTCTACCATTTCCTTTTGAAACCTCCCTTATCGGCATACCGGAAATAACTAATCCCTTCTGACAGGATGAGAGAATTCGCCCATCAAGTACAGTTGCATTTACGCTTATTATTCCTTGCACATTTGATCTGTTCCATATGTATGGTGCTCTGTAAACCATAAGAAAAAAGAGAGCCTCCTTTTCATATCAACCTGCTCAACTACCGTAAAACGGCAATTTTTTTACTCCATGTTCTTCTGCCTATTGGAGCTCTCAATTAGTAGCAAATTATTATGTATGTATATCAAATTTTCCGCTATAAGGCATTTAATAA
>DEQA01000353.1:1634-2649 GCA_002359075.1 Planococcaceae bacterium UBA3378 | reverse complement strand
GCCTCCAAAATATGAGATATCTCACATTATTCTAAAAAAGTTCGTGCTATGATGCAATAGAATTGGAGGTAATATTTATGAATATACACCGCTGGATGAGTCAGCATTTCTTTATATTTTTCCTGACATGGGGGATATTCCTTCCTTACTGGTCAGGGTGGTTAATCGGGGAGAAGGGGCTTACTGTATCTGACGTGAGCTTTATGATGAGTGCCGGACTTGTTGCCCGGGGCATCACGACATTATTTATATTCCCTTATTTGCTGCGGATATGGAGCAGTAAACGTTTGATTAATGTATTTGGGATCGCTACATTTTTATCATTGCTATTGTACATTCCTTCACAGTCTTTTCCAGCATTATTCATCGCTACGCTATTGATCCATATGTGCTATCCGGTATTGATGCCTGCGTTGGATAGTGCGGCATCCGTATTAGTGCAAAACCGTCAGCTGAAGCATTATGGAAAAAGCCGCTCATGGGGCTCCATTGGCTTTGTTGTCGGGGGAATGCTGCTGACGCTGCTTACCGGGGCGTTCGGTGACGGCTTTATTTTATGGGCAATGCTGCTCGGGGTCATTCTGTTTATGGTCCTTTCTTTATTCCAGACACCGCAAGTGCTGACAGCTAAGCCGGAAAGAACGAAAGAGACCTCGTTTGCGATGCGTGATTTATTTAAAGCCAAACATTTCGGGCTTGTGCTGCTGACTGTGATTCTGCTGCAGGCTGCCCACGCTTCGTATTACAACTACGGCTATATTTATTTGCAGGAAATTGGAGCACCAAAGTATTTAATAGGTGTCATTATTAATGTGGCCATCATTAGTGAAATCATTTTCTTTGCCAAGGCAGATACGGCGTTTAGTAAATTTTCTGTCGGCTCGTTGCTGACAATGGCGGCCATTGGTTCAACACTTCGCTGGGTGTTAGTGTTTGCGTTCCCGAATGTCATCGTCTTTACGATTTCCCAGACGCTGCACGCGGCATCCTTTGCGATGGGACATTATGCATTTAT
>DEQA01000353.1:0-1530 GCA_002359075.1 Planococcaceae bacterium UBA3378 | reverse complement strand
GGCTGTCTTTACAGTGCTGGGCGGCTATTTGTACGAGATTGAGCCGCGCTACGCCTTCATCGGTATGATTATTTGTACAATTCCATCCATGCTGCTTGCGTTGACATATAGGAAAATTGAAAAAATAGGGTAAAAAAGAGGCCGGATTCACAGGATAGGTGAATCCGGCATTTTTAATTTCCAGCGGTTCAAAATAGGGAGACCTGCTTTTATTTATGGGAAGGGAACAATGGCCCACCCAAGAAAGAACATAATCCCCATGAATATTATTAGAAAGACAGCAAGAAAAACCCTCCATAGGCCCAGCGTTCGGCTTGCCCGCCGGAAACAGGCTGCAGCTCCAAAAAGAAGTGACAGAAGGATGAATAAGGAAAGCTGGTCACTAAATGGTGTATCATAGCCTGACAAGAGAGAAACATTTACAATCGCGGGAGCGGAAGAAGGGCTGAGAAAAATGAATACATACAATTTTCTGGAAGTTAATTATAATAGGAGATAAAACAAATAGAACGGGGGACGGAGGATGTTTCGATTTCAAACGACAGATATAACAGAAATCGCCAATTCCGAAGCGTTACAGCGTGCGCTTTATAAAAGGACACTGATCGTTGTCCTGCTTTCGCAAACACTTGGCGGGGCTGGATTGGCAGCGGGTATTACAGTAGGGGCATTACTTGCTAAAGAGATGCTGGGAATCGATAGTCTGACGGGTCTTCCTTCTGCGCTTTTTACCCTCGGCTCTGCTTTGGCTGCCTATCTTGTCGGGCGTCTTACACAGCAGAAGGGAAGAAGGCTGGGGCTTTCGTTCGGTTTTTTCACAGGGACTGCCGGAGCGCTCGGAGTAGTGATCGCTGCTGTGCTGCATAGTATACCGCTTCTCTTTTTGGCCTTATTCATTTACGGAGCAGGCACGGCAACAAATCTGCAGGCACGCTATACCGGCGCTGACTTGGCTGGCAGGCATCAGCGCGCCAAAGCGGTCAGCATCGCCATGGTTGCCACAACATTAGGCGCAGTGGCAGGACCGAATTTAGTGACGCCGATGGGGAAAGTGGCCGAAATGTTCCATCTTCCTGCACTTTCGGGTCCATTCATGCTTGCAGCTGTAGCATACGGGGCAGCGGGGCTCGTTTTTTATGTATTTTTAAAGCCTGATCCGCTTCTTGTCGCGCGCATGGTGGAAGAAAGAAATGAGCGGAAAGGGACGGAAACCATCCAAACACCAGCATCTGTAAGCTATCAGCGGACCGGTATTATTGTCGGAGCTTTTGTACTTGTTCTGTCTCATATTGTCATGGTGATGATTATGACCATGACACCTGTTCATTTGCAGCATCATGGAAGTACCCTGTCAGCAGTCGGCATGGTCATCGGTCTTCATGTAGCTTCTATGTATTTGCCATCTTTACTAACAGGTACGCTTGTGGACAAGGTAGGGCGTGTAAAGATGGTCATAGCTTCCGCTGTTACATTGACAGCAGCAGGACTATTGGCCGCCTTTGCGACAGACGGATCTGTCGCTATGCTGAC
>DEQA01000032.1:14538-15229 GCA_002359075.1 Planococcaceae bacterium UBA3378 | reverse complement strand
GTTATTTTGATGGATGTTGACCATTTTAAAAAAGTGAATGATACCTATGGACACCATATAGGTGATGAGGTGCTCGTGCATGTAGCAAAGATCATCCGGCAGCAGTTTGCCGGGCGGGCCCTTTTTGCACGGTACGGGGGTGAGGAGTTTATCGTTTCGGTAAAAGCGCCTCTTGAAGAGGGGATCGCACTTGCTGAAAGACTGCGGGCGGCGATAGAGCAGCAGCCTGTCATAACAGAAAGTGGACCGGTAAAGGTAACGGTAAGCATCGGTTTGGCGGAAATGAAAAATGAGACACTGCACCACCTGCTGCAGCGTGCTGACCAGGCATTGTATAAAGCGAAAGAAACGGGACGCAACCGGATCTGCATCTGCTCAGGAAATGAAAAAGGATAGGAAAAGTTGATTCGTTTTTAGACAAGCGCGGCTTAATATGTAAGCAGCAGTTTAACCGCAAAATAGGCTTCTTGTTTTTAGTAGTACGTTAAGCGAGATGCCATATACAAAATTTCATTTGACGTTTGAGTATTATTTCTGTATGATGTTGGAGAAAAGAATGCCCGGATACGACCGGGAGAGGTTCATAGCTGATACCCTCTATAAAAAACTATGGAAACATGCCTATACGCCATGTCCATACAGGACATGGCTTTTTTGTTTCAATCATACGTTTAATAGACTTGATCATTGC
>DEQA01000032.1:4094-14334 GCA_002359075.1 Planococcaceae bacterium UBA3378 | reverse complement strand
TTTACAAGCCTTTGTCCGATTACATCGCAGCCGGATTTTGCGACGATGTATATTTCCTATATTCCGGATAAGAAAATTGTTGAGAGTAAGTCTCTTAAACTGTATTTATTCAGCTTCCGCAACCATGGGGACTTCCATGAAGACTGTGTGAATATTATTATGGATGATTTAATCAAGCTTTTAGACCCGCGCTATATCGAAGTATGGGGAAAATTCACACCGCGCGGAGGGATTTCCATTGATCCGTGGTGCAACTACGGGCGTCCAGGTACAAAATACGAGGAAATGGCGCAGTACCGCCTCATGAACCATGATCTGAACCCGGAGAAAATTGATAACCGCTAATAAAATAAGCCTAAGGGCGAGAGGTTTTTAGCACCCCTCTTTAAAAAAACTAAGAAGAAACGGCATTTTTCTTAGAATGCCGTTTTTTAACGTTGAAAGGAGTTTTTTAATTGATACAGGAAAAAGCGATCGTTGTATTTAGTGGAGGGCAGGACAGTACAACCTGTCTATTTTGGGCCTTACAGCAGTTTGCAGCAGTGGAGGCTGTTACGTTTGACTATGGGCAAAGACACAGCCTGGAGATCGAGTGTGCCGCAGAAATTGCCGAGGAGCTTGGGATCAAGCACCACATTCTTGATATGTCCCTTCTTAATCAATTAGCACCAAGCGCATTGACACGCAGTGATATGGAAGTGGCGGAAGGAGAGGGTGATGAACTGCCATCCTCCTTCGTTCCCGGCCGTAATCTTGTGTTCCTGACTTTTGCAGGGATTTTAGCAGCACAGGTAGGGGCCAAACATATTGTGACCGGTGTGTGCGAAACCGATTTCAGCGGCTATCCGGACTGCCGTGACAGCTTTGTTAAATCATTGAACGTATCGCTGAATTTATCGATGGATCAAACGTTTGTCATTGACACACCGCTTATGTGGCTCACGAAGGCACAAACGTGGGAGCTGGCCGATAGCCTCGGAGCGTTTGACTTTGTGCGCGAGCGGACGCTTACCTGCTATAACGGCATAAAGGCAGATGGCTGCGGCCAGTGCCCGGCATGTAAGCTGCGCCAAAGAGGGCTGGAGCAGTATTTAAATGCCAAAGAGGAAAAAAAACAGGCTGCCGCACATAAATGAAGTACTTAAAAGAAAGGGACTAAAAAATGAGAATACTATTTTATCTATTATCGATTGTCATTGCGAATGTCGTGACAGCACGCTTTGCGCCATTAACTTTCGGCGTATTTATCGTGCCGATGGGAACGCTTTTTGTAGGGGCGACCTTTATTTTCCGCGACCTCGTACAAAATAAATACGGGCGGGCAAAAACATATGTATTCATTTTGGCGGCACTTTTGCTATCGGCGCTCGCTTCCTTCTTACTGGGAGATACGCTCATGATTGTCGTGGCATCAGCACTCTCTTTCGTAATCGCCGAAACGGCCGACACGGAAATTTATACTCGCCTGAAGCTGCCAATGGCGTGGCGTGTATTTTACAGCGGGATTGTCGGAGGGTTACTGGATTCAGCAGTTTTTGTCATTATTGGCTTAAGTCCGCTTGGTGCCGGGATTTTGCCATGGGAGGCAGTGCCGACTGCCATCATAGGGCAAATTATCGTGAAAACGACTATTCAGCTGTTTGGTGCACTGATTTTAAATCAACTATCTGTTAGGAAAGAAAAGATATTAGCATAAGGATGAAGTGAGGGTCTATTGCCATTGGGCGATAGACCCGTTTTTATTTTACCGGTAATAAGTCAAAGGAGTTCGGCTCTTTCGTGGAGAAAAGAGGAGGAAATGGTTGTTTAGGCATTTTTTAAGAGAAAGTGGGGAACAGGGAAGTGATGAAATTTTATGCTGGTTTAGTTAGTGTATTCGTACTTGCTGTAGCCGGCTTCATTTATTGGGATCATTCCATCCATACGATGAAGGGCAGCTCTAAAGAAGGTACATGGAAGGTGCTTTTCCAGGAGCAGGGGCCGGGCAGTTTGGAAGGCGGCTGGATGCTCTCGGTCGAACAAAATACAACAGAAAAACTTAACGTAAAGAAGCTGACGTTTTTAGAGGGAGAGAAAGTCATCGTCAGTAAAACAGAATTCTCGGATTGGGTAGACAATGTAGATGGAACGGTTTATTCACTTCATCCTTTTTCATACCCGAAATTATTTTTTGGCGACCCGCCAACGGATGATCTCTCTTATCAGGTTCAAATAGTATGGAAGAACGCGGACGGGAAGGAACAGATGGAATCGATTACGCTGCACTAGAAAGCAATTGATGGAAGCAGTGAATAAGTTCAAGGGGGAATACGATGGTCACAAAAGAGATGGAAACAATTTATCAGGAAGTTGCAGATATTTTGGTGAAAATGATTCCGGAAAAATGGGAGGAAATCTTCCTCTATACGGAAATAGATGAAGAAAACCACCGGCTGTTTTTTTACTACTATCCTCAATACAGTAAGAAGCCTGTATACATGCTGGATTTGGCCCGTATGTTCAAGGGAAGCAAACAGGAATGGGAATCTATGGCGAACGGGCTGTATGATGCATTTGAAAGGCTCCTTCTGGCATTTAATACCGCAGAGCAGGAGCTTTGGACAAATTTAACTTTTCAATTGGATAGGGAAGGCAGGATGAGAGTCAAATTTGATTATGATGATTTGTCTGCTGCCGACTTTGCTGTAAAAAAGAAAGAATGGGAGTCGGAGTATTTACAAGAAAGGTAGTTCTCCTGTATTTGGGTGTTAAAAAAATTGAACAATGATCATTGTTTCGAATAGGACGTACGCCAGTCAAAATGCATCTTTTTCCTAGCGGCCGATTTAGCCATGAGGGAGAGGCTGCTTTTTGGCATTTATTAATGGCTCGTATTTGTAATCAGCCTCCTGTTGCATGCTGGCCAAATAGAATTGTTCATTCCTCCCGGCAGCTCTTATTCTTTTATCCCTTCTACTCCTGATACAGTGGAGTGTCTAGAGCGGTCGATTTTTTCTATAAAACTAATACTGCCATTCGGCTCTAATATAGCAGCTTCCACCTCATCTAGAGAGTTAATCCCATTCGCTCTGGCGGAATGAAGCACTTCCTCCTGAAGTATCTGGTTTTTCTTCAAAGCCTGTTCGTAATAATTACCTTTATAATAAAGAAGCTCAGGATCAGCTTTAATGATTTTCTCCATCGTTTGCGACTTCATCGCCATCCAGGCCGCAAGTAATTGTAAAACGATGAGAACCACCACCGCTGCAAGTCCTTGGATGAGTACAACCTTGGAATCGAGAATAATCGTTGCGAGAATGGAACCAATTGCTACAGTGACGACGAGATCAAAGGCATCCATTTGCGAGAGCGTTCTTTTTCCTGATATGCGAATCGACGCCACTATACCAATATAGGCAAGGGCACCTAGTATGATCGTTTCTCCGATTGTTTGCCAGCTATTGAAGAACATTTTTCTACCTCCCTGGTTTTGCTTACCCCCATCAACTACCCGGACAAGTATGGAAAAAAACGTTGAAAAAATTTTTAAAAATATGTTTCGTAAATGAAAAGATAGGGTAAAGAGTATAGTTGTAGTTTAAAAGGAATAGCGATACTTCTATTTAGTGAACAGAAGAAAAATACAGAAAAATAAAAATAATCCTTTAAGTTTGAGGACTATTGGTTTAAATAGTATGATTCACATATAAACCAAGTAATTAATAAAGACCATTTCTCTCATTCTTGGTTTCATTTACCTTGTAATTAGTATACTATTAGGTAAATGAAGATAGAGATGATAAAGGCAGGAGACATTATGAATAAATTAAAATTAGGTATACGCTCCAAAATAACGGTAGGCTATATCGTCATCATTGTGTGCTTGCTTGTATCCGTAGTTTTTTTGAATGCGCAAATTACTTCCTTGCAAAAAGCGAGGAACCATATTATTCAATACGATTCACAAGTGCAAGCATTGACAAATAGAATTGAAAAAAGCATAAAAGATATGGAGTCAAACAAGCGGGGGTATGTTATTACCGGTGAAGCAAGCTACTTGGAGCCTTATAACAGTGCTTCAGTAAACTGGAAGACAGATTTTGATGAGCTTCGTCAGCTTGTTGCCGAAAATCCGTCTCAATTGCAGCTGCTGGATGACATAAAAGTGACGATTGACCACTGGATTTCAAATTCCGGTGACCCTGTCATTCAGATGAAAAAGGAAAATAGAACCGAAGAGCTTGCTGAATTTTTCCAATTTGATTTAGGCAGAAAAGATATGGAATCGATTCAGTCCCAGTTTGAATCTTTTTTAGCGGTGGAAAAGGCGAATGTAGATGAGCGGGCGGCAACTCTGGACGGACGAAACCAGGGACTTACGTTTGGTCTGTTTGCTCTATTAATCCTTATATCTTTAGTTGCGATTGGCATCTCCAGCGGAATTTCGCGCATGATCGTCAATACAATTAGCGACGTTACAAATACAATCCAGAAAATTGCTGCATCCGGCGGCAGCCATGGGGAACGGATTAAGGTAAATACGCAGGATGAAGTGAGAGATCTTGCCAATGCAACAAACAATTTACTAGATACATTGGAAAAACGGGAATGGCTCCAAAAAAATCTTGCTGATATTGTGACGACTTACCAGGGCGTTTCTTCTATTTCAAAGCTGGCACAGACATTCCTGTCAGAGGTGGCAGGACGTACACATACGTCTTATGCAGCGTTTTATGTACGGGAAACAATAGACAATAAAGTAAGCTATGTAAAACAGGCATCCTTTGCCGGAGAAAGTGAGTCGGTCGGCCGGGAGCACTTCAAGCTGGGCGAAGGGTTAATCGGACAGGCGGCGGCTGAAAAGCGTATGTTTACATATAAAGGGCTGCCTCAGGATTATCGTTTGATTGGTACAGGGCTTGGGGAAACCGTGCCGAAGCAGGTTGTTATTTTACCGATCATCTTTGAAGATGAAGCGATTGCGGTTGTTGAAATAGCTACAATGAAGGAATACGATGATCAGCAGCTGGAGCTGGTGAAACAGATTGCTGATACATTCGGCTTAACTGTAAACAGCATATTAGGACGTATGGAAATCGTTCGTTTATTAAACGAGTCCCGCGCTATGACAGAAGAGTTGCAAGTGCAATCAGAAGAGCTGCAGACTCAATCGGAAGAACTGCAAACGCAATCTGAGGAACTGCAAATGCAAACAGATGCACTAACAGCGATCAACAAACAGCTTGAGGAAAGAACGCATGATGCAGAGTCGAAATCCAAAGAGCTGGAAAAAGCGACGAAAGAGTTGGAAGAGACGGCTGAACAGCTAAGACTGAATTCAAACTATAAATCTGAGTTCCTGGCAAATATGTCTCATGAGCTGCGTACACCGCTTAACAGTATTCTTATTTTGTCTGAGATGCTTATGGAAAATGGCAGCAATAATTTATCTGATGAAGAATCCGAATTTGCGAAAGTCATTCATTCGTCTGGTGAGGATTTACTGACACTTATTAATGATATTCTTGACCTTTCTAAAGTAGAGGCAGGTAAAATTGATGTATTGTTCGGCGAAGTGAACTTGAGCGAGCTGCCGACACAGATGAACCAACTGTTTTCTCCTGTAGCCAACCAGAAAAATATTGAGTTTAATATTACAAAATCAGCTGCTGTACCGGAAGTCTTCTACACAGATGCGAAGAAATTCCAGCAGATTCTGAAAAACCTATTATCGAATGCATTTAAATTTACGGAGCAGGGCTCTGTCAGCTTAAGTATTGATAAAATAAATGAGCAACAAGTGACATCATGTATGAAAAATCTCAGCAACGAATGGTTGGAGATCACGGTAACTGACACGGGTATTGGTATCCCGGCAGACAAGCATCAGCTGATTTTCGAAACATTCCAGCAAGCAGATGGCGCAACGGTACGGAAATATGGAGGCTCAGGTCTTGGACTTTCCATTTGCCGCGAATTCTCAAAACTATTAGGGGCGAAAATTACGCTTGCTAGTGAAGAGGGCAAAGGCAGTACGTTTACGCTGACTATTCCAAGCTTACCGGATGGGATGCCTGAAAATGAACAGATGCATTTAGCATATGCAGAGTTGAGCGCTGCTTCTATCACTGATTTTGATGATTTAGAAGAATTGGAAGAGCTGGAGGCTATGGAAGCGAGCCGCTTTGAAGAACAGCCAGAAGAGGAAAAAGAGGTTGCTGCTTTATCTCCGCAAAACGAACTGGAAGTATTCCGAAATAAGCGGGTGCTTATTGTCGATGATGACAACCGTAATATTTATGCACTGAAGCGAGTTTTAGAAAACCGCGGTATGACGACATTAGTCGCAAAAGACGGTCTTGAGTGTCTGGATATTATGAGAGAGGATCAAAATATTGATGTGGTACTGATGGATATCATGATGCCGAATATGGACGGTTATGAAACGATGTCGATTATCCGTAATGAAATGAAATTAACGGATCTGCCGATTATCGCGCTGACTGCCAAAGCGATGAAAAATGACCGTGACAAATCACTGGAAGCCGGTGCATCTGATTATATTAGTAAACCATTGAATTTAGAGCAGCTATTCTCTGTGCTGAGAGTGTGGCTCGTATCTAAAGGAGTTAAGTAATGGGTAATTATGATGAGCAAAGGTTGGAAAATAATCAGCATGCCAACCTTGAATTAGATTTACTGCTGGAAACAATATACCGATTATCGGGTTTTGATTTCCGCCAATATAACCGGGCATCGATCTCCCGACGTGTATACAACCGAATGAAAATCAATAACATTTCGACGATTTCCCGCCTTCAAGATAAGGTGATTCACGAGGAAGGGTATTTAACACAGCTATTAAATGATTTCTCGATCAATGTAACAGAAATGTTCCGCAACCCTAGTTTTTTTAAAGCGTTGCGGAGTTTAGTTATACCCCAGCTGCGTCATCTTCCGGAAATCCGCATATGGCATGCCGGCTGTGCGACAGGGGAGGAAGTCTTCTCTATGGCGATCCTCCTGGAAGAGGAAGGGCTCCTCGATAAGGCAGTCATTTATGCAACGGATATGAATGAGCAGGTACTCGAAAAGGCACGGCAAGGTGTATTTCCGATTCAGCGTATGCAGGCCTATACAAAGAATTACATGCTTGCTGGTGGAAATCACGCATTTTCCGAATACTATAAAACAGATTTTCAGTTTGCGTATTTTCACTCGTTCTTGAAAAAAAATATTATTTTCGCCCAGCATAACCTAGTAACAGACCAGTCATTTAATGAGTTCCATCTGATTTTATGCCGGAATGTACTGATTTATTTTTCACCACCATTGCAAAATCAGGTCCACAGACTGTTTTATGACAGCCTTAGCGTAAATGGGTTCCTCTGTTTAGGAGATAAGGAAACATTACGTTTTGAAGAGATTATCTCCCAATACGATGAGGTAGTAGCAAGCGAAAAAATATACCAGAAAATTAAATGACTAGAAACCCTCTGGAGTGACTTCAGAGGGTTTTTTGTCGTCTTTAAACAAAAAAGAGTAATGGAAACAGGAAAAGAACGGAAGGCATCGAATATTTAAAAAAAGACCGTTGATAGGTGGAGGAGTAGGCGATGCATAGATGTAACAGACTATTAGCAGCAGGCTGTCTAATTATATTGACTGCCTGCCAAGCAGAAGCAGAAAAGAAGGAGGATATTGCGGTAAATACGGGCCTTATTTTACAGGAAGCAATTAGCCAAGAAGAAAAAGAAGCGCTGCCAAAGCATAGCGGTTATATTGGCGACTCTTCCTGGGAGAATGAAAAAACACTTCTCGTCCAGTACAGGGAGGCGGAAGTACCGGGTGAATACCAGAATGAATTTGCTATAGAAACCAATGGCAAACAAGTCATTTACCGTTTTACGAATAAAGGTAATGCACCATTTTCATGGCAGATTACAGCGCCGAATAGTCGTACATGGAACCACGGGGAACTAGTACCAGGCCAGTCCAAAACGTTGACAGCGCAATATCAAGAAGAATATATGCCTAAAGGTCTCTATACATTTTCAATCATTTCCTCAAACAATCAAAATAGTATTTTTGACTTTGTTCTGTCAGCACCCGAATAATATAAAAACTTCCCAAAAAGATAAACTTTCTGGGAAGTTTGTGTACTGGCAGATGGGGATTCTTCGTCTACTTCGACGTCCGAAGAGCAATAAACTGATGCTCCCTGTTATTTTGCCTGTGCCTGCAGCAACAGGATACAAATATCGTCCGACTGGTCCTGCTGCTTTTCCTTTGGAATAAGCTGCTCGACGGACTGCTGGAAATTGATCCATTTTGAAGAAGAAATGGCACGAACCTCTTTTTCTGCTTCAATTTCATTTGGATTCATCGCTTCAAGCAAGCCGTCTGTAAATAAAACAATTTGTAAATCTGTTGTATAGCGGAGCGTTTGTTTTGTCACCTTGATTTCATCAAAGAAGCCTACTGCACAGCAGCCCTTTTCCAGCGGTACAAGCTCTTGGTTATCGACCAGTGCATAGCCGGCCGGGTGTCCCGCGTTGACATATTCCACTGTATTGCTTTCAGTATCGATGACAAAATAAATCGCTGTGAAATAGTAAGGCATATCCTGCTTACCATCCTGCAGCAGAGCCATATAGCGGTTTAATTCCTTAATGACAAGCTCAGGTTCAACGAGCTGCTTGACTGCTTCACGCAGGACTGAGGAGATAAACATACAAACGAGTGATGCAGAAATCCCATGTCCCATCATATCGAGCAGAATGACTGCATAGCGGTGCTCGCTAATTTTATACCAATAATACATATCACCGGCTAAATTGGAGGAAGGCATATACGTTACTTCAATTTGCAAATTTTCATTTGAAAGTGGCGGACTTAATAGGCTTCGCTGTACATGAGTCGCCAAATCCAGCTCATACTGAATTTTCTTTTCATGCTGTTTATGCCAGTCCAATTCAGACTTTAGGCGAAGTGCTACACGGATACGCGCAAGCAGCTCCGTTTTATTAATCGGTTTTGTAATATAATCGGCGCCGCCTATATCTAATGCTTCAGCAAGCTTGCTTTTGTCTTCAAGCGCAGTCACAAAAATAACAGGGATGTCTTTAAAACGATCATCCTGCTTAATACGCTTACACGCCTCCAAGCCATCAATTTCCGGCATCATAATGTCAAGCAGAATCAAATCGACCGGCCCGCCCGATGCCTTTGGATCTTCTAAATGAAGATAATCGAACAGCTCCATCGCCGAAACGAGTGAGACACAATCATGATAGCCGGCGCTGTTAAGTATTTTTTCGATTACAAATAAATTTACTGAATTATCGTCCACTAGAAGAATTGTCATTTTCCTTCACCTTATTTCAATTAGATAGTTACAAAAAAGTTCGTCATTTAGTTACCATACAATAATAAATTAGTGCAGCCTTGTACAATTATTTTTATAAAATTGATAGAGTCCTTTAAAGGCTGTTTATTATGAAAGTAGTTTATTATGCTTTGTAAAAAAATGAAATGAAAGTGTTTCCGTTTATTAATATATATATCAATCTCATTATACAGTAAATATAATAGAAACCCTATTTTTTACCCTTATAAAGCAAAAAAATAATAGGGCATAAAACAATTGCTCCTGTTTGTATTCCACATACAGGCCGATAGAAAAAATGCTATCGCCGTAAAAATTTGGTACCTTGCTTACGGAAAATATACCTTTCATAAGAGAGGATAAAACCCGGTCTTAATGAAAAGCTATTGAAAAAAGATTGCAGCTACTTACATAAATAGAAAGAGATTTCACTAAGTGCGGCTGGTATTTCGCTAAACGCGGTAGCGCTTTACTAAAAAGAGGAGAAGAAATGATGAGGTTATTAATAGTAATTTTTTGTTTTATATTACCCTTAACAGCTTGTAATAACGAAAAGATCAAGGATGAACATGTTGCATATATTGATCATCTCGGATGGACTATCGAATCATTCGAATCAAACAGGCAGGAAACCGTCGAAATAGTAAAAGAGATTATTGAAAATTATCGTGCGGCTAACATCAATTTTATTGAGGAGTACGCAGGAAAAGAATTAAATGTGACCTGTTATAAATTAAAAGAGAAGGACCTTGAAGGTAATCATATTCTTGTAGACCTATATGAGTATGAAGGCAAAATAGTCGGTGCTATCGGAAAACTGCCTAATACGACACCAGGCATATTCAATCTAACGGATATAGATAAAAAGAACAT
>DEQA01000032.1:0-3943 GCA_002359075.1 Planococcaceae bacterium UBA3378 | reverse complement strand
AAAGTTTAAAAAGCATTATACATGGGAATAAAAACTTACACAAGAGAATATAGGAAAATAAAATCCAATCAATTTGGGCAAACTATTGTATGGGAAGTACGAGAACACAGTAGAGGCTTTTGTACTTGTCATATAAAAAAACGAGGAGGAATATTATGCCAAACGTACAAGTGAACTGTACAATCTCAAATTGTCTTTTTCATGAAGAAGGAAATTTATGCGGTGCTGAATCCATTCTTGTAGACCGTACAGAAAACGGCCGTGGTGGAAATAATACCGAGTTTGCATCCGATTTTGATGATTTTTCAGTAACTGAAAAAGCCAGCACATCGAGCGAGACGTGCTGCCAAACATTTGAGCCGAAAGAAAAGCATCATAACTAACAACACATTATTTACAGCAGAGCTACCTTTGCTCTGACAGGTTTTCAAAGAGGGGCTAAAAAGAATTCTTTTTAGTCCCTTTTACAATGAAGGAGCGTGAATTCGCCTATTCTAAAGATAACCAAAAAAAGGTGCTGTTTATACATAAGAAACACAATGTAATTTATGGTAATTCAGGAGGAATATACTTTTTTACATAAAACATATCAAATATCTTCCTGTGTTCATTATAATAGGTGTAAGATTTGGAATAAGGCGACAAGCTTTTGTGAATATAAAAAAAGCGGAGCAGCATACGCTAGAAACAGACAGATTGTTAACTTCTTAAAAGAATGAAAAAACACTAAAAAGGGGAACTGAAATGAAGGTAGACGAGAAAATTGCGGACAAGGTTCACCTCCGTCCATTACGCTTGCAGGATTTTAGCCAGGTTGTAGTATGGAGCAGGGATATGGAATTTTGTTTTGCCAACAGCTGGGAGCCAAGCAGAGCAGAAGAAGAGCTCTATCAATGGTGGGCAAATTGTGTCAATGGGGAGATCGCTGATTTTTTAAGAATCGGCATTGAATTTGAGGAACGGCTCGTCGGCTACGCAGATTTGGCCAATATCCGCTACGGCATGGCCGAGCTTGGTATCGCGGTTGGGGAATCGGGCCTTTGGGGAAAAGGTGTTGGGCCGGCTGCTGCTCGGAAATTACTGAATTATGCAAAAGAAACACTTGGGATGACAACCATATTTGCCGAAACCCATCAAACGAATAGCCGTTCCAGAAAAATGCTCCAAAAGCTCGGCTTTCAGGAAATTAGCCGTATGGGCACAGAGTTGTATTACGGAGAAGAAACCGGTTTAATTCAATATCAAAAGCTGTTGTAAATGATAAAAAATAAGCGCTAATAAGAGATGTTCAAGAAAAAAGCCGTATAGCCGTAAGCTAAAATAAAGGAGAAAAACGATGACAAACGTTACTGTACTACATATTGATGCCTTCAGCGCAATCCCTGGGAAAGGAAATCCGGCTGGTGTCGTATTGAACGGCAGAGAGTGGACGGACGAACAGATGCAGGAGATTGCAAGAAAAGTAGGATTTAATGAAACTGCATTTGTCGTACCAACTGATAAAGCAGACTTAGGTATCCGCTATTTTACCCCGGGGCACGAAAATAACTTGTGCGGACATGCGACGATGGGCACGATTTTTGCTTTATACAGAGCGGGACAGCTTACAAAACAGTCCTTCACTATCGATACAAAAGCAGGCGTGCTGCCAATTGAAACACAAGAGGAAAACGGCAGCCTTACGATGACAATGCAGCATGCAGCCCCGGCATTTCAATCCTTTGCAGGCAGCAGGGCAGAGCTTGCTGAAGTAATCGGGCTGAAGGAAGAGGACCTCCATGAGGATTTGCCGATCGTCTACGGAAGTACAGGCATCTGGACGCTTATTGTACCTGTCAAACAGCTTGCCAGTTTTTCAGCTATGAAGCCCCATACAGAAAATTTTCCGACAGTGCTGAAGGAAATGCCGCGTATGTCCATTCATCCGATATGTCTGGAAACACGGGATGAGGAATGTATCCTTCATAGCCGCCATTTCTCTTCGCCATTTTCAGGAACGGTAGAAGATCCGGTCACTGGCACTGCCTCCGGGGTGATGGGTGCCTATTATAAAACATACGTCAAACCCGCACTGTCGCTGCCTGCTACTTTGATCATGGAGCAGGGACATGAGATTGATAAGGACGGAAAAGTATCCGTTCATTTAGAAGAAAAAGAGGGACAGCTGTCTGTTTCGATTTCGGGGACTGCGGTATTTGTGAAGGAATGGGAAATAGACATTAAATAATTTCATTCTGTTTAATAGAAATTTTTGGTATGTAAAGGGAGAGCCTTCCATTTGGGAGGTTCCCTTTATTTTTTCATACGATGACGGCAGTCATTTCATATAAAAATTCTGTTAGATAGAGATCTTACCGGTAATCCATCCTGTAATAAACTCCTCTAACGATGATGCAATGACAATACGACTATTATCTTCATGATTCCAAACATAAATACTATCCTCTTGAACTTTTCCATTTAACAAGGAATAGCCGAATAAATCACCATTACCCGCATCAGAAAAAAACAAAAAATGGGGTAAGGACATCATAGAGTCGCTATATTTGTGAAGAGTTCGAAAAAACAAATTTTCTTTTATTATTTGCTGCGTTGACCAAATATAAGAAATTCCATAGTCGCCATATACACCGTTTGTTTCACCATATAATTTAGCAAACGCCATAGGTAATTCAATGTTTAATTCTTCCCGAATTAACAGCAGCTCATCCTGTGTAGCGGGGGCTTTAAACTGGCACGTATTTGATAAACTGCATAGATAGTTCTTCCACACAAATAGAAAATATCTCCTTTCAAAAATGCTATATCAGTTTTCTTCTTGGAAAGATGAAAATCACTTATTGATTACTCGCCCTTGTAGCCTCAGCAGCAACCGTCACGTTCCAGGAAATAATCGTTGTACTGTCTCTCACATTATTTTCGATCAGCTTTGTAAATATCGTTTGAATACTTGTTTCAGGATTGGATTCGAGGAACGCATCATAAATATTTTTCGGGTCAGCATAAGGTTCGTTTGGACATTCAAGCAAACCATCCGTTGTGAGGAAAAGCCGGTTCTCTCCTTTTCGCAGCTCCTTCACACCTGCTGTATAGCAGGGGATTTCCTGTTCAAAGGTGTTTACCTCGCCTATCCATTCATAAAATTGCCGTTGGTTTACTTGATACTGTCCAAATGCGGCTAACTCCGGATGCAGCATATAAAAAACACAATCACCGACCGAAAGCCACCACACATATTTGCCTTTCCGAATAACGAGTAAACAAGCCGTTTCTCCTGTCACTTGACTGCAGGATAATAAAAATTCTTTTGATTGCAGCAGCTCCAGTACCTTTTGTTCAATCATTTTAAAAGTGTTACTTGTAAGAGAAGGGGATAACAAAGAATCGAATAAGTCTTTATTATTTTCGAATAAGGATAAAACAAGTTCTACGCTTTCTGCTGTATTGTGGGCATCTAACAGAACCACGAACTCCCAATCATTTTGTGGATCAATCCATGCCAAACACCCGTCTTCATTTTTATATTGGCCGGCCTTGGAATTGCCGCCATACCTGCCGATAATCATATGCTGAAGCTTTAAGATATCAGGCTCATCTACAAAACTCCTTTGACTGCCGACCCAGTAAAGCTCTTTTGCTGCATTATCCATAATTATCATTCCCTAAATATGTTTTATAAAGAATTGCCTTGCTTGGCAGTGTGAAAATCATATTTTGCTAGAAAAAAAGCTTTGTTATCATGAGATAAATAAATTCCGCTTAAAATTCGGGCTCAGCTCGCTCCACACATCGAATTGGTTGCCGTCCGGATCTTTAAAAATAAAGTTCCTGCCGGCATGCCCGCGGTTTTCAATTTCTCCGACCTCTATTTCCTTTTCCATGAAGTCTTTCCGCAGCGCCTGGAGAGCAGGGTATCCATCAACCTCGAATGTCACAGCGCACC
>DEQA01000031.1 GCA_002359075.1 Planococcaceae bacterium UBA3378 | reverse complement strand
TTATGGGATGTAGGCTGCTATTCCTTCCATGCGCTGCTATCTTTAATAGAAGAAAAGGTAACAGATGTGTCGTTTACAGCTCTGACTGATCCGGAAAGCGGAGTGGATATGACGTCCTGCGGAATTGTGAAGTTTGAAAACGATATAATGGCCGTCATCGATTGCAGCTTTGAAATGACGGGACGGAATGAATATGAGGTTGTCGGAACAAAGGGTACGATAAAAGTGAAAACCGCCTTTAGACCGGATGCCTACAGCGGGGATGCACAAATCATTGTGACGACTGGGGCAACCGAGAGAACCGAACATATCCAGGGGGACATTTATAAGCTGGAGGTTGAATACTTCTCCCAAAACGTATTGGAAGGCGCAAGCTTTGAGCAGCAGCATGAAGTTTCCCGGAAAACGACTGGATTACTGCTGCAGGCTTATGCAAGTATAAAAGGTGCGTAGTGTATGGCGCGAAAGATTAGCCAAACGTCCTTTGGTGAGGTTGATGGTACACCCGTCATCGAAACAGTGATGCAAAATAAGAGCGGCATGAGATTGGCCAGCTGTACGTACGGTGCGGCCATTACAGAAATTTCGGTGCCTGACCGGTCAGGGACAATCGAAAATGTCGTCTGCGGCTTTACACGGGCGGAGGATTATCAAAAGCACCCTCATTTTTTCGGTGCCACAATCGGTCCTTTTGCCGGCCGGCTTGAAAACAGCGAAATTGTAATAGATGGTAAGCGGATGCATCTTACACCAAATGAAGGCGACCACTTGCTGCACGGGGGCAATGACGGCTTTCACGGAGCGTTATGGTCTGTCGAAACCTTTGAAAAGCCGGACTGTTTAATAACTAAGTACACATTGTCCTATTCAAAGGAATTTCCGGGGATCATTCAAATGGAAGTTTCCTTCAGCTTACTTGAAACGAATGAAGTAGTCATCGAATATAAGGGAAGCAGCAGTGAAAGCACACTGTTAAACTGTACAAATCACACTTATTTTAATTTATCAGGGAACTTAAGCAAAACGGTTCACCAGCATACGCTGCAAATGCCCGCACATTCCTTTATTCCCCTTACTGAACAAGGATTGCCAGGAGGGTCTCCGTTGAAAGTGGAAGGGACATTATTTGATTTCACAAAAGAAAAAAGGCTGGAGACGGTGCTCGGACAGACGCACGAGCAGATTCAGCGGGCAAGCGGCGGGTTAGACCATCCTTTTTTGCTGGAGCAGGGCCCGATCATTTTAACGGATGGATACAGCGGAAGAAGGCTGATGGTTTTTACCGGGGAGCCCGCAGTCGTTGTTTATACAGGAAACAAAATCGGTTCGGGCTACCGATTCAAGGAAGCGCCTGCGCAGAACTTTTTAGGCATCTGTCTGGAAGAGCAAAATGTACCAAACAGCATCAAACATCCGCATTACCCGAGCTCGCTGTTAAAACCGCATGTCACCTATTCAAAAAAGACACGCTACCTGTTTGATGTAGTAGAAGAGACATGATGACTGGCATATAAAGCAAATAAAGTAAACGCAATGTAAAGAATATGTTGTATTTAACAAATTTCTACCAAGAAAGCCTGCTTTTTCTCTATTATAAAGGGAGGGAGGGGCTTGCATGTTAAAGGTATTTCGAGAAAGGCTTGAAAAGCATCGGCTGATCGCTGCCATTAAGGAGCCAAAAGCGCTTGAGAAGGCGATCAAATATAAGGAAAATTTAAGTGCTGTTATTTTAATGACAGGCAATATTTTGACAGTGCATCAGTATGTAAAGCTTCTGCATGACGCGGGGCTGCCGGTTATTTTACATGTAGAGAAAATAGGAGGACTGCAGCTGGATCAGTACGGCATCGACTTCCTCTGTAATATAGTAAAACCGTGTGCGATCGTAACGACAAAATCGAATGTGATCAAAAAGGCAAAGCAAAAGAAAATGTTTGTCATTCAGCGTGTCTTTTTGATTGATACGGAAGTATATTGCCAGCTGGAGCAATCGGTCAATGTCTCTGCAGCGGATATGATTGAGATTATGCCGTGCAGAGCCCCCGATTTTATTAGGAAGCTGTCGCATGTTACGACCAAGCCGTTAATTACCGGCGGGCTGCTGAATACAGAGAAGGATGCGGTGGAAGCATTGGCAAATGGGGCCGTGGCCGTTACGACATCCAATACAGCCCTCTGGAAAAAGAGCATTCACAATTACGATACAATTACTTAATACAATCGCAATGCTAGGTTAATATTTTACTTTTATAGTAGTAGGTGAGAAGTAAATAGACTCAGGCGCTGATAAGAGAGGCCGCAATTTGTTGTGTAGTGATATACACGACTTTTTGCGGTCTCTTTTTATTATGCCGAAAGCGGGAGGAAATTGGATGAAGACAGTAACACGTTTTTTATTAGTGTGTATGGCGGTAGTGTTTTTAACAGCCTGTTCAGGTAAAGACGGAGGTTCTTCAGGTGATGGAGCATCAGGCGGCAAGGTGAAAATTGAATATTGGCATGTGAACGCCGAGACACAGGGGGGTAAGACTGTGGAGGAGCTGGTAGAAGAGTTCAATGCACAAAGTGACACAGTAGAGGTAGTGGCAAAGTTTAATCCCGATATGTATAAAGGGTTGATGCAAAATCTGCAGGCAGAAGCGGCAGCGGGTAATGCGCCGGCTGTTGTACAAATCGGCTGGGCCTTTTTGGATTATTTCTCGAACAACTTTTCCTATACAGAACCACAGTCAATCATTGATGAGTATTTCGAAGAGGATCAAACATTTTTAACCGATCATTTTCTGCCGAATGTGATGGATTTGGCGAAAAACAGTGAGGGCTCTCAAGTAGGGATTCCGTATTCATTAAGCAATCCGGTGCTATATATTAACCGCGATTTACTGCGTGAGGCAGGACTGGATGAAGACGGTCCGAAAACGTGGCAGGAAGTACAGGAATTCGCAAAAGTGATAAAAGAGCAAACAGGCAAATACGGCCTCTATTTACAAGAACCAGCCGATAACTGGGCAACACAGGCTTTATTAGAAAGCAACGGCGCCCAAATGATCACAAACGGCAAGGCGACATTTGCCTCACCCGAAGGAATCGAGGCGTATTCATTGTGGGCGGATATGATCGTAGAGGAAGAAACAGCACTGCATATCGGCTGGGATCAAGGGATTCAGAGCTTTATCGATGGCAATGTAGCAATGCTTTATACAACGATTGCACAGCGTTCAAATGTACAAAACAATGCACAGTTTGACGTAGCAACAGTGAAATCACCGGCCTGGGAAGGAAAAGAAGTGAAACTGCCTGCAGGCGGGGCTATGCTTGCTATTACTGCCCAGGAGGAGGAACAAAAAAAGGCAGCCTGGGAATTCATGAAGTTCCTATATAGTGTAGAATCAGTTGCAAAATGGACAGAAGGTACAGGATATGTACCGCCGCGTGAAGGGGTGGCAGATGCTGAAAATGGGTTGAAGCAATTCCTGGAAGAGAATGAAATGATGCAGGCAGCGGT
>DEQA01000088.1 GCA_002359075.1 Planococcaceae bacterium UBA3378 | reverse complement strand
AGCAATCAAAAGAATTTGACGAGAGCTATTACAATGAATATTGGGGCTCTATAGATAATTTCCTTCAGCATGGTATTGGCTTTGTCCTGAAGGAGAAAAATCAAATCATCAGTGAAGGAGTATCCATATTTGCATCAATTGACTATGCAGAAATAGATATCATCACGGATGCAAATTATAGAGGAAAAGGATTAGCATTCTTCGTTGCGGAGCAATTCATTGACCACTGCCTTTCACATAATATTCAGCCGTGCTGGGAATGTAATACTGATAACATTGCCTCAGTCCAATTAGCCCGTAAGTTAGGGTTTACGGAACCACGAACGTACACTGTGTATGCTAAAAAATAAAGAAGACAATTATAAAAAATGCCGGCATCTTCCCTTGAGGTATAAGCGTAACAAGTCCTCTCAAAATAAAAGGAAAGAATAAGATCTGGAAAGATAATTATTAACCGTCAATAAAGACAGAAAAAAAACTTTCCAATGCTCCAACAAATTCAATATCTATAATGTGATCCATATCGAGGGTGTGTTGTGTATAAGTCAGCACACCACCTGCTTGGTCGATTTTGACAATAGGTTTTCCCAGCTGCTCGCTTATTGAGCGTACTGTTTGTTCTGGGTAACATCTAGAAAAGCCAGGGTCTGCGAGGCAGAACGCTGCCAATTCATTTAATTTTTGCTCATATGATTGAGCGATGATCTCTGCTCGTTCGATAAATTGTGCGTGAAATAAATCTTTTGGTATACGAAACTGTATTGTTCCGTCGCTAACATAAGATTGATATTTTTCAGAAAAAGTAAAATTCATCACATTTCCTCCGTTTTTTTTAGTTGGCATGGGAAAATAAGATTTTTAGGTTTGGAGCGGAGCGAAAAACATGCTCTTTCTTAGCTTGATATACTGGATTAATAAGCATTTTGTTCGTGGAAAGAAAAATATACTAAAAATCCCGCTATGGCATGCAGGGCATAGGGGTTTTACCTATAAAAGAGAGAGTATTCACGTTGTTTATACAAGAAAATAATACCATTAGTAGGAGGACGAAATCAACTTCCTTGAAAAGAGAAAAAGATAGCGAATGCGCGTATTATGAGTTGTTACAGATTGGGGTGTTTAAAAAGTAGAGCATGTTTCTTTATACGGAGATATTTCAGAATATGAGATAACTACAGAGGGAAAATTAAAACTGGTAAAAGTACGGCTTTGTAAGTCAGCAAGCTATTCGAGGCTAATCTACTGATTGAGCTTAAAAAAGCGCTATCCTAGGTTAAAACATACCCTTCCGTTTATATAAGTTCGAATGAAAATCTTCTTCAACTAAACTATTTCCCTATTTTAATTGTATTTCTTCGCAAGCTTAACATTTCTTACTTCCTCGTTTATATGCCCTGTTTCTTCATTATTTTCAAGCCGCATTATTATCTGTTTATACCAGCCTCTCGAGCTATCTTCAGATATGTTAGACAAACTCCCCTTATTTATAAAATTAAAAGAAATATTCGAATACAGCTTAATGCACATGTACTGGAATAAAGAAAAACTAACGGAAGAGCAGATAAGAATTATGAACCATTTTAGAATGAGGATCGAGCGAAATCATTCGCTTCTTTCGATTTAAAGGGGCAACAGGTTACCGGACAAGGCGCCGCTGAAGATGGAAACAATGTCATGCTGATGAATGGCCGCTCTTTGTGGGAGAGCGGTTTTATGTTTTTCTAGCATCACTAAAAAACATCCAGTAGAATGGAATTACTAACACGAAGGAGTGATTACATGCCTACATATAACAAACTAATCCGTGACCGCATCCTTGAAATCATCGAGGCAGGCGGCTCAAGCTACAATGCAAGAACGCTTGCACCGGAAGAGCATCTGACGGAAATCAAGAAAAAGCTGTACGAGGAAGTAAAAGAATTCGACGAAACAACAAACGAAATCGATGCCCTGGAGGAAATGGCCGATGTGCTTGAGCTGCTGCACGCGGCACTGAAGGTATATGGCAAATCGTTTGATGAGCTGGAAGCTGTCCGCGTCGAAAAGAAGGAAAAGCGCGGCGGTTTTGATCAGGGGCTTTATTTGATTGATGTTGAGGATAAGTAAATGAAGCTCATTACAGCAAATTTAGTTAATGAACTTCAGGAGCTTTCACAGGATGCCGTACATATTTGCTGGATTACCGCCTTTGTGATGAAGTCGGGTGTCAAGCTGATGCTGGAGGATTTGAAAAGGGCAGAAGAGCGTGGCTGTGAAATCCAGCTGCTCGTTGGTGATTATTTAAGCATTACACAGCCGGAAGCACTTCGCATGCTTGTGGAAAATCTGCCGACAGCGCAGATCAGAATGTTCCAATCGTACGGGCGCTCCTTTCATCCGAAAGCCTATTTATTTAAAGGAAAGGACAGCCAGCATGTCATTGTCGGCTCATCCAACCTTTCAAACTCTGCCCTGACTTCCGGGGTGGAATGGAATCTGGAGACGGTGGATGCCCAGACATTCGAACAGGCGATGGATGAATTCCATAATCTGTTCCATGGAAAAAATACGATTCCTATTAATACAGAGACAATTGCCAAGTATGAAGCGTATTACATAGAGGCCAACAAAGCCGTTCCAATGGCTAAAAAGTGGAGTGCTGCTGAAGAGCAGGGCCTGATGTACGGGCAGGAAAGTGAACCGGCAATCGTGGCAGAAGTTGCGGAAGCCGGGACGATTCTGGAGCCGCGGCCGGCACAGAAGCTGGCACTTACTGCATTAAAGGAGACGTTAGAGCAGGGCTATGATAAGGCGATGGCGGTTCTTGCGACAGGACTTGGTAAAACCTATCTGGCTGCCTTTTTTGCCGAGCGCTTTAAACGTGTGCTGTTTGTAGTACACCGTGATGAAATCCTGCAGCAGGCAAAGGAAACATTTGCAACTGTCTACCCGCATAAAACAGCAGGCTTCTTCAACCGTTTTGAGAAGGATACAGACAGCGATTTTGTTTTTGCCTCGATCAGTACGATTTCGCGGAAATATCATCTGGAAAAATTTAATCCAACCGATTTTGATTTAATCGTGATAGACGAATTTCACCATGCAGCAGCGAACAGCTACCAAAAAGTTTTGGATTACTTTCAACCGCGATTTCTGCTCGGCATTACGGCAACGCCCGACCGCCTGGACAATAAGGACGTGTTCAGCATCTGCGACGGTAACGTAGCAATCGAAATCCATTTTATCGATGCTATCAAACGGAACTGGCTGAGCCCGTTTCATTACTACGGTATTAAGGATGAAACGGACTATTCAGGTATCCGCTGGCTCGGTTCTCATTATGATGAGGAGCAGCTGACCGTTGCGCAGACACGGGAGTCATTTATGCAGAAAATCTACGAGGAATGGCACCGCCTGAAACAGACTCGAACAATCGGCTTCTGCTCGACAGTCCGCCAGGCAGAGCAGCTATGTGCATTCTTTGTCTCAAAAGGAGTAAAGGCGTTCGTTCTTACCGGAAAAAGCACGCCGACCGAGCGGAAAACGATCCGCCAGCAATTGATTGACGGGGAAATTGATATTATCTTTACCATTGATTTATTTAATGAAGGAGTCGACATTCCAACAGTCGATACACTGCTGTTTGTCCGGCCGACTGAATCCATCGCCGTCTTCACCCAGCAAATCGGGCGCGGATTGCGTGTTGCTGAAGGAAAAAGCCATTGTGTCATTATTGACTTTATCGGAAACTACCGAAACGCCGACCGGAAACTACTTGTCTTCAAGCCCGAGCTGCTTGAAAAGGGAAAAAAGAAATTAGCGCATTCCGAGCAAATCGCCGAAACAGCATGCCAGCTGAATTTCGATGTGAGTGTTATTGATTTGCTCGCTGAAATGGCAAAGAAAAACCGCAATTACAAGCAGCAGATCATTGATGCATATATTGACCTGAAAATGGAGCTCGGCAGACGTCCAAGCTATCTTGAAATGTATTTACAGAGCGGCTTTCAGGATATCAACATCGCCCGCGAATTCGGCTCATATATCGGCATGCTGAAGGACGCGGAGGAGCTGTCAGATAGGAAACTCGCTATTTTCGAAGCTTATGAACCGCTGCTGCAGGAAATCGAAAAAACTTCTATGACAAGAAGCTACAAGATGATAGTACTGCACGCTATGCTAGAGCGCGGACCGGCCGAATGGTACAAGCCCATCACAGCCGAGCAGGTAGCACCGGTTTTCGCCGATTATCTATCCAAGCCCTCAAGACAAGCTATCGACAAAATCAACCTTGATCATAAGAAAGTCGTGCAGCTTATCCAGACAATGCCGATGACGAAATGGAGCGGAAGCAGTAAGGGGCTGGCAACATTTGTGGATGGAGAGTTTGGCTTTGCTGTTGATATCCAGGATGACATGCAACAGGCAGTGTTTGATTGGGTGAGGGAGATTTGTGATTATAGGCTGCATCGGTATTTTGCGCGGAAGAGTGAGCGGGTTTAGGGTATGGATAGGTGAACCGTACCATAAGTAAGTGCGGTATATTCTTGAGCAAGCTCATATATTTTAAATCATTAGTTAGGCATATTCAGATAAAATGAATATGTCTATTTTTTTTTGAAAATCTTGTAACGTTTCATTATTTCATTAGTTATTTAAGTGAAGGAGGGGAGAAAGTGAACTTTGAGGAAATTTATAAAGCGTATTTTCAGGATGTTTACTTATACACAAAATCTTTAGTATCTGACAAGGATATAGCAGAAGAAATTACACAAGAGACCTTTTTTAAGGCCTTGAAATCGATTCATCAATTCGATGGCAAAAAAGATGTAAGGGCTTGGCTTTTCACAATCGCTAAAAATACATATTTTACGCAATATAAAAAGCAACAACGCGAGATAAATATGGAAGAAAATTCAGCGCAAAAGGATGTCCAATTTGTAGATTATTTAATGAATGAAGAACGAGTGCTGATGATTCATAGATTTTTACACGCCATGGAAGAACCATATAAAGAAGTTTTCTCCCTTCGAACATTTGGTGAACTTTCTTTTGAGGCAATTGGGCATATATTTGGAAAAAGTGATGGCTGGGCTAGAGTAACGTATTATCGTGCCAAAAAGAAAATAAAAGCGTTTATGGAGGCGAAACAAGATGAAGGAAATTAAATGTTCAGTTATTCAAGATCTGCTGCCAATTTATGTAGATGAGGTAGTAAGTGATGACACAAAATTATTAGTTAATGAGCATTTACTAACGTGTGAGAGTTGTAAAAATGAATATGAGCAAATGAAGGAAACACTTTATGTACCAATTGAAAATAAAGCGACTTTGTTTAGCCAGCTTAATAAACGATGGAATCGGAAAAAATGGCTACTTATTTTTGGGTCTGTTTTAATGACCAGCTTATTAGGAGTTGCACTATATTCATTTATATTTTATTATGCAAAGCCAATTCCTTATACAGCAGATTTATTTGTAATTGAAGAAATGGAAGATGGTACACTTGTTTCAAATTATTTTGGAGAAAGTCATGCTGGAACACATATGACACACCCTTTAGAAGTTGAAATAGATGGAGAAATGAAAAATATAAGCCTTATATATTATGATGAAACAATTGCGAATTCTCCTACAAGAAATAATTTGCGAAATTATAATAGAATCAGTTCTGAACAATTTACATTGCCAGATAGCCAAAATGTTGATGCTGTATATTATGGGGAGTTTAATTTAGAAAAAATAAATAAAAAAGAGCAGACATGGGAAGAACTTCTGCAACAGATGACATTAATTTGGGAGAGGTAGAGAGTAACTAAATAAAACCACACTAATCTCATTTAGGTATGTTGTGGTGTACCATATCATAAGTAAGT